>NZ_JACRWC010000104.1 GCF_014306095.1 Lentihominibacter faecis | reverse complement strand
AGAGACAGGTGATCTATGATGCACAGGAAGATTCCTTTATCGCTGCGCGAGACCCCATTGGGATCCGTCCTCTTTATTACGGGTATACAGAAGGTGGTGCGATCTTCTTTGCCAGCGAGCCGAAAAACATCCAGAAGCTGACGAGGAGGGTCATGCCGTTTCCCCCGGGACACTATTATAAAGATGGACAATTTTACTGCTACTGCGATCCGTCTCAGGTCGATCTTTCTGCAAAGGCCGCTCTGGCGGACAGGAAGCTGCCGGAGATCTGTGATCAGATCCGGGACAAGCTGATCAAAGGCGTTCAAAAACGTCTGGATGCTGACGCTCCTTTGGGATTTCTCTTAAGCGGCGGACTGGACAGCTCTCTGGTCTGTGCTATTGCGCAGAAGCTTATGCCCGACAAACCGATCCGCACCTTTGCGATAGGGATGAGCGAAGATGCCATCGATCTGAAATATGCAAAGGAAGCAGCTGATTTTATCGGCAGCGATCATACGGAATTCATCATCACAAAAGAGGATGTCCTGGAGTCGCTGGAGACTGTTATCGAGATCCTGGGAACTTATGATATCACGACGATCAGAGCGAGTATGGGTATGTATCTGCTTTGCAAAAAGATCCGGGAAACCACAGATGTCCGCGTTCTTTTGACCGGAGAGATCTCCGATGAACTGTTTGGCTACAAATACACGGATTTCGCACCGGATGCTGAAGCATTCCAGGAAGAATCTGCAAAGCGCATCCGCGAGCTTCACATGTACGATGTGCTTCGGGCTGACCGGTGTATCAGCGCAAACTCCATCGAAGCGCGGGTTCCGTTCGGCGATCTGGACTTTGCCCGTACCGTCATGGCCATCGATCCGGCGAAGAAGATGAACACCTACGGTAAGGGCAAGTACCTGCTCCGCAAAGCATTCGAGGGAGATTACCTGCCGGAAACGATTTTATGGCGTGAAAAGGCGGCTTTCAGCGATGCTGTGGGTCATTCTCTTGTGGATCATCTGAAGGAATATGCCGAAGGGCGGTACTCCGACGAAGAACTGGAATCAGGCTGCCAGAAATACAGCTATCATGCGATTCCATTTACAAAGGAATCCCTGATGTATCGGGAGATTTTTGAAAAATATTATCCAGGGCAGGCGGAAATGATCGCCGGATTCTGGATGCCTAACAAATCATGGGAAGGCTGCGATGTCAGTGATCCAAGCGCGCGCGTTCTTTCCAACTACGGGGACAGCGGGAAATAGACCGCAGAAAGGAAGAGATAAGGAGGGAAACACCGATGATGGAAAGCATCCGCCTGACTATTGATGAACTGGAACAGAATACAGCGTCTGACTTCTGGCCGTTCCCGACTTATGGGGAGCTGCTGTTTGCGTAACCGGAGACCGGGCGCCCCTACCGGGTCGCCCTCTCGGATGGGATCAGCACGGACCAAAAGCAGAAAAAGACCGCAAGAACAACAGCGAAGCAATAAGGCAGATGTGAAACGGCACTGCCAAACAACATACGCACGATCGACATGAGGATAGGACAGAGAAACTGTGCCAGATACAAAGCCGCAGAAATCAACGGCATAACCGTGGTTGCTGCGGCTTTGCCAGCTCTAACGGAAGCCTCGAATATGATAAACGGCACCCCGACGCCATTGGCAAATCCAATGCAGGCGGATCCTGCCAGCACGCCAAACCATCCTCCCGCAAGGATCAGCAGCAGGTAGCCTGCAAGAAACAAAAGCGGAGCCAGAAATCTTGCGAATCTGCCGCAGATTTTCTTCAAAACAACAAACAGCAGACCACCGAAGAAGGCGATGAGATCCGCCCCTGCCATGATCGATGCAATGTATCTGGCCGGGATCACGCTGTCCTGAACCGTCTCCATGGCAAAGTTGGCGGGATATAGAAAAAATGTAGTCATCAGCAGAAACATGGCTATGATATAAACGTAGTTTTGCCGGAATACGCCTTTGTCGTCGGGGGATGCAGACTCCTCGGCGGCTCTGGCAACTGCAGACTTGTCGGATTCTCTATCGACAGCAGATTCTTCGCTTCTGTGGATCCTGTCATTGGGCACGAAGATCACGCAGAGTATTATGCTGAAAAACCCCATGAGATACACAAGGAAACTGAGCCGCCAGCTGATGGTTGCCAGAACACCAGAAAGCAGGGTCGCCACCACGCCACCCATCTGATTCATTGCAGAAGAATATCCCATCAGCTTTGACTGTTTTTCAGGTGGAAAATAGAAAGACAAAAGCCCTGTGGATAAAGGCATGATGATGCCAACGCCGATCCCGACAAAGGCTCTCATGATCAGCACCAGAACGATCTGGCTGAATGCTCCGGCGATGCAGCCGCCAACGGTATATAACAGCAGACCGATCATTGTAAGGGCCTTCGCTCCGAATTTTTTACAGAGTCGCGGGAAAATACTATTGGTGATAACAATAAAAATTGCCGGGATGCTGATGATCATCTGCACCAGTACCGGGGAACTATCTGCAAAGTATTCCTGGATTACGCCTAAAGCCGGCGCGACCGCCGCTCCTGCCATCACGGTCAAAAGTGACAGAGACAGGATGCTGACGACCAGCGGTTTTGCAGTAGTTTCTTCTGATTTCATAATGATTCCTCCTTGAAAATGCCATTTTTTACGTGCCTTAAGCACATATATGAAAAAAAGCGTAAGTCCTTTTGTCTGGACTTACGCTTTCGCTACTCAACGTGATTATTTTAGCACATATTTATGATTTTTTTCAAATAGTTTTTGATTCGGGTCTGCTCCTATTCTGGATCTTCTTCCAGCAAGGATGACAGATTGGCTTTCTGGAATTCTTCCTTCAGCAGATGCTGGATCCAGGCGAACTGCCGATGCATCCTGCAGTTAAAATCGTTGTTGTGAACACACTCGTAATCGGATTTCAGACATTCGGTCACGATAAAAGTATTCTCAAATGCGCAGATCACATCGTAAAGGGTCAGCTTCTCGCAGTCAGCCTTGAGAGAATATCCACCCTTAGGACCGCGTCGTATCTCCAGGATATCCCGTGCTTCAAGCTTCTTGAGCACCCGATAGATAAAAGGGGATGGTATGTTTCTCCGAGTCGAAAGCGCAGCAGCAGACAGAGGGCTCTCGTGATAGAGTTCGTCAAGTATCATGACCGCATATTCGACTTCCTTGATGATCAACATAAAATCGCTCCTTTCCTCGTAGTAATGCAAACTTAGTATATCATTCTGTACCTAATTTGTCAAAACATAATCGGAGTTCCTATCAGTTAGAATTTGGTTTTCTTCAAAAGCTTTTTAGCAGGAATGCCATATAAAGTGGAAGGGTCAAGATTTGCCCATTGCGACCAAGATTATAGTCGCCTAATTTAATAGCCTGGTGCACATGATACTTCTCCGGATGCCGCAAAATGGTTTTTGTGCTTTTGGTATTGCCGGTGTGGGCCTTGACTTCTACCGGTACACATTCTCCGTGATAACGAATCAAAAAATCCACCTCCAGCCCGCTGTCTTTATGAAAGTAATAGAGCTTTCTGCCCATTTTGTTAAAGATATCCGCAATCAGATTTTCAAAGATAGCTCCTTTGTATCCATAGAGATTGCCTTGAAGAATGTCATACTGTGTGCCGTCTTCCAGCATACTGATAAATAAGCCGCAGTCACACATATAAACTTTAAAACAATCTTTTTTTGCATTGCCATCTAAAGGCAGCTCCGTAATGGAGAGATTGTAGCAACGAGAAATAATTCCCGCATCCTCGATCCACTGCAGGCTGCCAGCATATCTGGAAGCGGTGGAGCCTTTTTTGACCACAGAATACTGGAATTTTTTGTTTTCCTTACTGAGTTGCTTAGGTATCGATTGGAAACACTCTTTGATTTTAGACTTATCCTTTCGTTCTGCATACTTTACCATATCATCTTCATAGGAGCGAATAATATCCCGTTGAATCTGCAAAACCTCATCCATTCGCTTTGTGTCTACAAAAGTTTGTACGGCATCTGGCATACCACCTACAACTGTGTACTGCAGTAGGAGTTGGCGCATACGATTATGGAGTGCTTCCGGTACGGGAGATTCTGTGTCCATATTTTTTTTAAGCATATCAATAATGCCGTCTGTAATACCATTGGCCCAGAGAAACTCTTCAAAATCCAGTGGATACATATCAACTACTGTTTCAGATCCTACCGGGATGGACTTTGGCTCTTTACCGTATCCCTTGACACCCAACAAAGAACCCGTTCCGATCACATCGTATCGTCCGTCGATCCGAAAGAATTTTAAGGCGGTTCTTGCCTCTGGGCAATCCTGAATTTCATCCAGGACCAGCACAGTTTCCCCAGCTTCAAAAACCGCAGTGCTCCCCAGCAAAGCGGTGAGCATCATAACAATATTATCAACCTCCAAAGAGCCAGCAAATACAGAAGCATAGTCTGGGTTTTCAAAGAAATTCAAGTAAACTACATTTTTATAATTTTTGTGGGCAAAATCTAAAACAGAAAATGTTTTTCCGCACTGTCTGCAACCTTTCACAATCAGAGGTTTTCGATTTGCAGTATTTTTCCATTCTAAAAGCGTTTGTTCGATTTTCCTTTTCAGCATGGATGGTCACCTCCTTGTCCTTTGTTATATAGTATATCCATGGATATAAATTTTTTCAAGCGACTTACAAAGAAAATCCAAACTTTTTCAAGCGACTTTTTGTTGAAACTTCCCATTTTACATCACAAAAGCCCCAGGGTATTTGTGAACGATTCCGCATCTGTCCATAGGACAGTGAGGAATAAGTAAGTAAATACCTTGAGGCTTCTTATCAGTTGCGGGAAATCCTGCCTTTTTTAAATTTCTGCCGCGATCAGATCTCCAGCCTTTGCCGTGCCGATCGCTTCTTCGCCCTCTTTGGCGATATCCGGCGTTCTCCAGCCGTCTGCCAGAACTTTCTTTACAGCCGCTTCGATGGCGTCCGCCTCTTTTCCAAGACCGAAAGTATAACGCAGCATCATGGCGGCCGACAAGATGGTAGCCATCGGGTTCGCCAGATCCTGTCCTGCGATATCAGGAGCAGATCCGTGTACCGGCTCGTACATGCCGAAGTTGCCCTTCGCCAGACTTGCTGACGGGAGCATACCGATAGATCCAGTGATCATGCTGGCTTCATCGGAAAGGATGTCGCCGAAGATATTGCTGGTCACGATCACGTCAAACTGCTTCGGATTGCGGACCATCTGCATCGCTGCATTGTCGATATAAAGGTTGTTCAACTCTACTTCCGGATACTTTTCAGCTACTTCTGCGACTACTCTTCTCCACAGGCGGGAGCTTTCGAGAACGTTGGCTTTATCAACGCTTGTAACTTTTTTGTTTCTCTTCATGGCCATATCAAATGCCACTTCCGCGATGCGGCGAACTTCTTCTTCTGCGTACTGCTCTACATCATAGGCAGCCGGACCCAGATCCGTTTCTTTCGTTCCTTTTTCACCGAAGTAGATGCCGCCTGTCAGTTCTCTGACAACGACGATATCCAGCCCGCCTTCTACGATTTCAGGTTTAAGTGGACACGCCTCAGCCAGCTCATCGAACAGCAGTGCCGGACGGAGATTTGCGAAAAGCCCCAGAGCCTTTCGCAGCCCCAGCAGAGCTCTTTCCGGACGCTGATCACCTGGGAGAGTGTCCCACTTCCAGCCGCCTACGGCGCCAAGAAGCACTGCGTCGCTGGCTTTGCAGATATCAATGGTCTCCTGCGGGAGGCATTCGCCTTTCTCATCGATGGCGCAGCCGCCTGCCAGTACTTTTGTGTATTCGAACGTGTGTCCGAATTTCGTTCCGACTTTATCCAGAACTTTTAAGGTCTGTTCCACGACTTCCGGACCGATGCCGTCGCCGGGAATGACCGCCAGTTTATAATTCATCTCTATTCTCCTTTCAGGCTCTTCGTCTTATGAATTCTTTCCAGAGATCTGGGCAATCAGGCCGCCCTTGGCCATGATGTCCTTGATAAAATCAGGGAATGGCAGAGCCTGGTATGTTTCGCCTTTTGTTTCGTTTGTGATCACTCCGCTGTCAAAATCAATGGAAACCTCATCGCCGTCCTGGATCTTCTCGCTGGCTTCCGGACATTCGAGGATCGGCAGTCCGATATTAATAGCATTTCTGTAGAAG
This sequence comes from Lentihominibacter faecis, assembly GCF_014306095.1. Classification (GTDB taxonomy): domain Bacteria; phylum Bacillota; class Clostridia; order Peptostreptococcales; family Anaerovoracaceae; genus Lentihominibacter; species Lentihominibacter faecis. The sequence continues at coordinate 9,509 of NZ_JACRWC010000104.1, read as the reverse complement.
ATCCGGGCAAAGGTCTTTGCAATAACACAATCGATGCCGGAGGCCTTGATAGCGATCGGCGCATGTTCTCTGGAAGAACCGCAGCCGAAGTTTTCTCCGCCGACCATGATATCGCCCCGCTTTACTTTCTTGACAAACTCCGTGTCGATGTCTTCCATGCAGTGGCTTGCCAGTTCTTTGTGGTCTGATGTATTCAAATGTCTTGCCGGGATGATAACATCGGTATCCACGTTATCCCCGTACTTATGTACTTTTCCGTGTGCTTTCATCCTGTTCCCTCCTTACATGATCTCGTCCGGTCCGCTGATTTTGCCGGTGATGGCAGATGCTGCAGCGACTGCCGGGCTGGCCAGATATACTTCCGATTTTACGTGACCCATACGGCCTACGAAGTTCCGGTTGGTAGTTGCCACGCAGCGTTCGCCCTCTGCAAGGATGCCCATATGACCTCCCAGGCATGGCCCGCAGGTCGGTGTGGAAACAACGCATCCGGCATCGATGAAGATGTCCATGTAGCCTTCCTTGATACAGTCTTTGAAGATCTGCTGAGTTGCCGGAATGATGATAGCTCTTACATCATCATGTACTTTTTTGCCTTTGAGGATCTTGGCAGCCAGTGCCATGTCTTCCAGACGACCGTTGGTGCAGGAGCCGATAACGACCTGCTGGATCGGTACGTCGCCTACCTCGTCGATAGTCTTCGTGTTTTCCGGCAGATGCGGGAAGGAAACCGTCGGCTTCAGCTGGGACAGATCGATGTCATACGTTGCAACGTACTCTGCATCTTCGTCAGGTGTAAAGACTTTCCATTCTCCCTGTGCTCTGCCTGTCATATAGTCTTCGGTGATCTCGTCCACCATGAAAATCCCGTTCTTGGCACCGGCTTCGATAGCCATGTTGGATATGCACAGACGATCTTCCATGGAGAGGCTCTTGAGACCTTCCCCCATGAATTCCATGGATTTATAAAGTGCTCCATCCACGCCGATCATGCCGATGATGTGAAGGATCACGTCTTTTCCTGTTACGTTTTCGTTGAGCTTGCCGGTTAAATTGAATTTGATTGCTTCCGGCACCTTGAACCAGGCCTGACCGGTAGCCATACCTGCTGCCATGTCCGTGCTTCCCACACCTGTGGAAAATGCACCCAGTGCACCATAGGTACAAGTATGTGAGTCTGCTCCGATAATGCAGTCTCCAGCCTTTACGATACCCTGTTCAGGCAGAAGTGCATGTTCAATTCCCATGCGTCCTACGTCGAAGAAATTCTTTACATCAAAACGTTTTGCGAAAGTTCTGCACTGCAGGCACTGCTCCGCTGCCTTGATGTCCTTGTTCGGTGTGAAGTGATCCATGACCAGAGAAATCTTTTCTCTGTCAAACACACCGTCAAAACCGGCTTTTTCAAACTCGTTAACGGCTACCGGTGTAGTGATATCATTACCCAGCACCATATCAAGATCTGCCCGGATCAGCTGACCCGGTACCACATGATCCAGTCCGGCATGCGCCGCCAGGATCTTCTGTGTCATTGTCATTGCCATGATCTGTACCTCCTGTATTCTTGTCTATTTTACCATGTTTCCGCTATTCTACAAAATGATCTTTTTTGTTCTGGCGGTTGAGGGCACTCACCAGTGCATTGACGGACGCCAGGATGATATCCTCGTGCTGTCCTACGCCCCAGAACTGGTTGCCGTCGCTATCTTCGATGCAGACATACGCAGCTGCCTTGGAACTGGATTCTGCAGAAAGTGCGTGCTCTGAGTAAGTCACGAATTTGTAGTCGAAGGTGTACGGCGTCATCTTCAGTGCGTTACTGATTGCGTCCAGACGACCGTTACCGACTGCTTCGAACTCGTATTCTTCATCATTGATCCGAACCTTGATCTTAGCGATCATGCCATCGTTGGATTTATAGTCAGAAGCCTTCATGAATGTGGCGTCGGTGATGTCGATCGGATCGAACACGTTGACGTATTCTCTTGCGAAGGCCTGGTATACTTCTGCCGGTGAAAGTTCCTTATGTTCTTTATCGGACAGATCCTTGACCATGTAGCCGATCTCTTCCCGCATCTGCAAAGGAATCGAGTATCCGAAGTTCTGCTCCAGGATATATGCTACGCCGCCCTTGCCGGACTGGCTGTTGATCCGGATAACATCGGCTTCGTACTCTCTGCCCACGTCTTTCGGGTCGATGAGCAGATACGGCACAGACCAGGTCCGCAGACCTTTTTCTTTATGCCACCGCATGCCCTTGGAAATAGCATCCTGATGGGATCCGGAAAATGCTGCAAAGACCAGCTTGCCGCTGTACGGCTGGCGAGGCGGCACTTTCATATCGGTGTACTGCTCGTATTTTTCTACGACTTCCGGCATATTGGAGAAGTTCAGTTCCGGATCTACGCCGTGTGCAAAGAGGTTCATTGCCAGCGTTACGATATCCACATTTCCTGTTCTTTCTCCGTTTCCAAAGAGGGTTCCTTCGATCCTGTCTCCGCCGGCCAGAAGTCCCAGTTCTGCAGCAGCTACAGCCGTTCCTCTATCGTTATGTGGATGCAGTGACACGATAACGTTTTCTCTGTTGTGGAGCTGTTCGCACATGTATTCGATCTGCGATGCGTATACGTGCGGCATGGACATTTCCACTGTGGATGGCAGATTGATGATCACCTTGTTTTCCGGAGTCGGTTCCCAGATATCTATCACGGCATTGCAGATCTCTGCTGCAAAATCCACTTCGGTTCCTGTGAAGCTTTCGGGTGAATATTCGAAAGAGAAATCTGTCTCCGGATATTTTGCTGCATATTCTTTTAACAGATGTGCACCGTCGGTCGCGATCTTGATGATCTCCGGTTTTTCTTTACGGAATACTTGTTCTCTCTGTGCCAGAGATGTGGAGTTATAGAGATGTACGACCGCCTTCTTGACTCCTACCAGGGAATCAAAAGTCTTCTTTATTATATGTTTTCTCGACTGGGTAAGCACCTGGATGGTCACATCGTCCGGGATCAGGTTGTCATCAACCAGCTTTCTCAGGAAATGATATTCCGTTTCCGAAGCTGCCGGAAATCCTACTTCGATTTCCTTGAATCCCAGTTTTACCAGGTACTGAAAGAACTCTACTTTTTCTTCCAGACTCATAGGAACGATCAGCGCCTGGTTCCCGTCTCTCAAGTCTACGCTGCACCAGGTCGGAGCCTTTTCTACGTGATCTTTTTTGACCCATTCATTATGCGGGGTCGCCGGTGGGAAATATCCCACGCTGTACCTGTCGTAATTCTTCATTTTTATACTTCCTTTCTGTATGCTGCTATGAGCTGATCTGTGCACCAGACCAAAGATCTGGCAGATCATAAAATAAAGCCTTCATCTCAAACTAAGAGACGAAGGCTTAAACTTCCGCGGTACCACTCTTATTGACATGCTGTTTCGACTCTTGCCGTTTCGATCAATGCCGGACTCCGTCCGGGTTCGAAAAATCACATGCCCACTTAAAGGTTTCTGCTCCCGGGTGAGACATTTGAATCCATATACAGTCTTGCACCAACCGACTGCTCGCTGAAATATCTTCATCAAATTTATTCCGTTCATAGCATCTGTATTAATTTATATGTATGGTACATACTATAGCCCATGAAAAAATGTTTGTCAACCGGGAATGGGAGGGATTTTTGACGGAACCCTAAAAAAAATTAATTTTTCCGGAATGTAATAACCTGATCGATCTCATCATCTTCATACTGCAGGGATCCATCTTCCATCAAATATAAAATCTTTTCATTTCCATTTCCATCCAAAACAGTTATTCCCATCTGTTCATTATTGATAGTATATGATCCCTCTTCTGTCCCCGTCTCAGGAGAGATATCGTCAGCCACATACTGCATGATAAGATTTATCAAGTTTTCCGTACTGAACCCCATGATCCCACTCACATATGGTTCAACACATTTCCCAGCCGCTTTCGCAAATCCATCTACATCGATCGTATAAGCATAGGTATTATCCTCATGAAAAGAAATGCTCACATCACAATATTCCGGTTCTGGAGACAAATCTATTCCCAATTCATCACCCAGTTCCTTATACATTATATCCGCTACATCTACCTGTCCACTCCATTCTCCAAGAATATAGTTGGATAAAGATTCTTCTCTGGTATCAATTTCATTACTATTATTGCAGCTGCTTAAATAAAAGATAAGCATTAACAACAAGGTTGTTGCAATCCAGAATTTTCCTTTATACATAGCTTTGTACATTTCCTTTATTCGTAACTATTCGTCTGCTTTTTAGCAATAAATCCTCCGATCGTTGCCGCTGCAAATCCTGCTAGCATGATCCACCATCCTGCTCCGAACTGCAAAATATCCATTTCAAAAGAACTTCCAATCGTTCCATTTAAATAGTGTCTTATTACCATGCCCGGTAAAAATCGAGCAAGAACCGTTAGAATCAATCCCACTAAAGCAAACACTATTATATAATCTTCATTTAAAACGATAACAGCGATCGCCATAATCAAAGCAAATAATAACAAAATCACATATGTCATAACTTCAGGTGAATTCACACTCACCTCTTCTAGGCCAAAAAACATATCAAACACAGACAACTGATAATAATCTTCAACATGAATAAAAGGTAAAAACATTGCGATAATCGCAACTAGTCCACAAGCCTTTATGCCGATTTCTCTGTAACTTACATACTTCATTTCTCTTCTCCTATTTTTTATTTTCTTTGTGCTACCGTATGGTTGCTTTTCTGCATTATTATACCACCAAATGGTAGCATTGGTCAATGAACAATCGTCTGTTTTAGAATATTTAACAAAAGGGATGGAATACTATGTACTTCCAAAGAATAGAAGATTTAAGAATTGATCACGATTACACGCAAAAGCAAGTTGCGCAACATCTGGGCATTGCACGTGAAGTCTATCGAAGATATGAAAAAGGAACCCGTTCCATTCCAGTAGACTGTCTTATCAAACTGGCTGAGCTTTATGATACAAGTATTGATTATCTCTTGGGGTTAACAAATGCAAAGAAAAAATATCCGAGAATATCTTCAAAATAGCTATGTTTTTTAATACTCCTGCATTTTGCAAAAATCACAACACTAATATTAATATAAGGAAAAGCGAGTTGCTGAACGGACTTTGGCATCGCGTAATTTGCAAAATCTTCGTTTTACAAGAGTTCGATAGTTAAACAAAGAAGGGCTGCTATTCAATTTCACGAAATCAGAGGAATTCCTCACTGGCTTGGAACGAAAATTAAATTTTAAGCATACGGTGACTTGCGCCTGATGATGAAATTCTCGATGCCGCCTAAAATTTCTTAGATTCTAAGATTTAGGTAATGATATGTATCATCTCCAGCTCATATTTTCTCGTTTTTGCTATGAAAATTTTCGAGACGAAGATTTTGCAAATTTCAACGTACTACGCTTTCAAAATTCTTGGTGTCCGATAAGCTTACCCCAGTAAACAGCGCGGTGCAGTTAGAGTTGGAAACGTCTTGGTTCTGTCAGAACATGTCCAGTCTGAATGGTTGGATCAGTGACGTGCTCGACGAAGCGAATACCTTAGTGGTTTTATTGCTTGAAAAATTGACATAAAACAATTCCGCAGGATTTGTAAGAAAAGTGTGAAGAGAAGGTTGAAAAGTATACCAAGAAGGTATACAATAAGAGAAATAAGACGCGTGACTTTAATATAAAAAAAATCAAGGAGGTAACTAAAATGACTAACAAATATGCAGGAACACAGACGGAGAAGAATTTACAGGAAGCTTTTGCAGGGGAATCCCAGGCAAGAAATAAATACACTTACTTCGCATCGGTAGCGAAGAAGGAAGGCTACGAGCAGATGTCAGCTCTCTTCTTAAAGACAGCTGACAATGAAAAGGAACACGCTAAGATGTGGTTCAAAGAACTGGCTGGCATCGGTGACACCAAGGCCAACCTGGCTGCAGCAGCAGAAGGTGAAAACTACGAATGGACGGATATGTACGAAGGCTTTGCCAAAACTGCAGAAGAGGAAGGATTCCCGGAACTGGCTGCTAAGTTCAGAGCCGTTGGTGAGATAGAAAAACATCACGAAGAAAGATACCGTGCACTGCTCAACAACATTGAAACAGCACAGGTATTCGAAAAGAGCGAGGTCAAGGTTTGGGAATGCAGAAATTGCGGTCATATCGTAGTAGGCACGAAAGCTCCGGAAGTTTGCCCGGTTTGCAATCACCCGCAGAGCTACTTCGAAGTAAGAAAAGAGAATTATTAAAAGTGGCTGCTTCTCGGCGTCATCAAAAAAGTCTGAACTCATAGTCGGAGCGGCTTTAGGCATAAAAAAAATAAGATTTTAGCACTCTCCTCTTGCGAGTGCTAAAATCTCGTGATATAATAAGTACAAAGCAGGAGAACTTGGGGATTCTGTAATCCTAAAGTTCGCGCTCCAGTGCGGGAGACAATGCAGCATAGACGAAGATAAACCCCGCGGGATGACCTGCGGGGTATTATTATATAGAACGGGGTGATGATCATGGCATCAAAGAGAGATTTTTATGAAGTGCTGGGCATCAAAAAAGGCGCTTCTCAAAGCGAAATAAAAAAAGCATATCGTAAAATGGCGAAGAAATACCATCCGGATACAAATGCCGGAGATGAAGCTGCGGCAGAAAAATTCAAAGAAGTTTCCGAGGCTTATTCTGTCTTGAATGATCCGGAAAAAAAGAAACTTTATGATCAGTTTGGTCATGCGGCATTCGACGGCACGGGACAGCCGGGCGGCAGCTACGGTGCCGGTTTTGGCGGTGCAGGCAGCTCAGGATTTGGCGGTTTTGGCGGAACAGGAGGCTCTGGTTTCTCCGGATTTTCACAGGGACCAGATGGCAGCTATCAGGAATACCATTTCGATGGCAACATGGATGATATTTTAAAGGACATCTTCGGTCATGGATTCAGTGGCAGCGGATCTGGGGCTTCCGGATTTAGCGGGTTCTCCGGAACGTCTGGAACTTCCGGATTTTCCGGGTCTTCCGGCAAAGGATTTTCCGGAGATTCAGGATTTTCCGGATTCGGCAGAGGTGCAGGTTACGGCAGCTTCCCGCAGGACGGTGAAAATGTTCATGCCGATATCAATGTAACCTTTGATGAGGCGGCGTTCGGTGGCGATCGGTATTTCGATCTGAAAGATCCTGCTGGTAAAAAACAGTCTATCAAAGTCCATATCCCTGCAGGGATCGACAACGGGCAGAGCATCCGTCTGCGGGGCAAAGGTATGTCGGGCGCAAACGGTGGAAAAGCCGGAGACCTGTTGTTGAAAGTCCATGTGGCAGCAAGACCGGGATTCGAGCGGAAGGGCACGGACGTTTATGCGCCGGTGCGGGTTCCGTTTACGACGGCAGTACTTGGAGGCAAAGTGGAAGTACAGACTCTGCGCGGTAAAGTAAAGTGTAATATCAAGCCGGGAACGCAGTCAGGTACTAAGCTGCGGCTGCGGGACAAAGGCATCGTTTCAATGAAAGATCCAGCTAAATTCGGATGTCATTACGCAGTAGTGGAAATCGACGTTCCGAAGAACCTCAGCGATGATGCAAAGCAGAAGCTGGCGGAATTCGACCGGGCAGCTTCTGCCTGTGGTGCCGGCGGTGCTGCAGGGGCAGGCGGTTCCGGTCAGGCGGACGGTTCGAGCCGCCCCGGCCATTCCGGGCATGGAGGCCGGGCGGCATAAACGATGCAGGCGATAAGAATTAAACAGCAGAATATAAGGCCGGTTCATAGCTTTCATACTATGGACCGGCTTTTGAGATATCATAAATTTTGATGCTAAAGTAAAAGTGGACACGAAACGGTAGAAAAATGTCGGGTCAGGGAGTATCCTTAGAGTAGAGCTTGGCGTGGAGCTGGAGGGATGGATGAAGATCCAGCTGGAAGCTCCGCGACGGGCATCGGGGTAATCAGCTGCACCGTGTATGCCGATTTCACCGTAAATCCGATATTGCATACATCTGTAACGGTGAAATTGCAGAAACGACAGTCCCTATATAACAGTTTATTTCTCATCCTGCATCCGAATGAAAAAACATGATGTAATAAATCGGAATATACAGGATCTTTTCTTTTTGCTGCGCCGTTCTTTCATTGGACAGCACAAATGCTTTTTTAATATGATAATCTTCATTGTTCACGAAATGATTCAGTGCACTGTGTATGCTATAATCTTTTCCCGACTTCACCTCAATCGGCACAGTAGAAAGGCTGTTATAGTCATCAATCAGGTAGTCCACCTCTCCCTTGCTCCGGTTATCATAATAAAACAATTTATATCCATGTGCTTTCAGTTCATTCGCAACAACGGTCTCATATACCGAGCCTAGATTAACGCTTGGCTGATCATCTAAAATCGCTCTTATATTATTCCCATATAAAATGCCTGTCAAAATGCCTACATCATTCAGATACAGTTTCAACAGGTTTTTCCCGGCTGATTCAATCAACGGGAAAACAGGATTGGAAATTGCCTGCACACTGCTCACAACTCCGGCATTTATCAGATACTCAAACTCTTCCTGATAGTCACGGAATGTTTTTCCTCGTTTATTTTCAATATTTTGTACCACAATACGTTTTTTCTTGTTTTCCATATTAGAGGGGATCATATCATAGATCCGTCGTATTGTTAATCTCCGATCAGCTTCATACTTTGAAGCATCCGCAGCATAATATTCATGAATTTCTGACTGGATTTCTCTGACTGACCGGATGTTTTTATCCTGTACATATGCATTCACAGCATCCGGCATACCGCCCACCAGCAGATATTTCCGGAACAGATCCATCATTTTATCATGCATGGATTCTTCTAAGGATTCCAGCTTGTCGAATTTCTGTCGCATAGCGGAAATAACCGTTTCATTCATTCCGTTAGCAAAGAGGAACTCCTCAAAGTCCAGCGGAAACATTCTCACTTTACGAATGCTCCCGATAGGAATCGACGTCGTCTTCGCCAGTGTTACTCCCAGTAAGGAACCGCTGGCAACATACGTGAATTTATCATCCTGCGATAGAAACTTAAGCAAAGTCAGTAAATGTGGATATGCCTGAATTTCATCGATAAAAATCAATGTGTTTTCTTTCTTCTGCATCCGCTCTCCCGCAAGCATACTGACCTGCAGATAAAAATCCTCCACAGTTCTTATCTCTGCAAACAGACGATCGCCTAGGGAATCCTCAATCATATTGATTTCGATAAAGTTTTCAAACATGTTCTGTGCTACATGGCGGATAATATAAGTTTTTCCTACTTGTCTTGCCCCATCCACTAGTAATATTTTTTTGCTGCCCGATCTAAAATGATTTTCAATCAGAGATTCAATCTTCCGAAACAACATAACTCGACACCTCCATATGACTTTTCAATATGATTATAGGCTATATTTTATGACATTTCAATATAATTATGCGGTGTTTTTCATGACTTTTCAATGCCTGTCTCTTAT
>NZ_JACRWC010000101.1 GCF_014306095.1 Lentihominibacter faecis | reverse complement strand
ACAGGAGCAATAAGGATCCTTATAAAATCATATCTTGAAAAAGAAGGGTTTCTGACGATGGAGGCAGGGGATGGAATGGGAGCCGTTGAGGCTGTTAAAAAAAACAGACCCGATCTTATTCTTCTTGATATCATGCTTCCGGATATAAACGGTGTAGACGCCTGTCTGGAAATAAGAAAGCATACCAATGCGCCCGTGCTGTTTGTAAGCTGCAAGGATCAGGAACTGGATAAAATCATCGCATTATCAGTAGGGGGAGATGACTATATTACAAAACCATTTCTTCCAGGAGAACTTATAGCGAGGGTAAAAGCCAATCTTCGAAGAATAGATATGAGTTCAATCGGCACGGAGGAAGAAGAAATCTATAAAGCTCCAGGTCTTGTTCTAAATGCTACAACAAGAGAAGTATGGGTGGATAACGATGAAGTCAGCCTTACGGTCAAAGAATTTGATATGCTATTGCTCTTCATAAAACACCCTAAAAGGATTTATAGCGCAGAACAGCTCTTTGAACATGCGTGGAAAGAAGAGAGTCTGCAGGGCGATAAAAACACAATAATGGTCTACATAAGCAATCTAAGAAAGAAAATAGAAAATAATGAAAACAACTATAAATATATTCTCAGTCTAAGAGGACTTGGATATAAATTTAATCATCAGCTTCTGCAACAGAAAAAACGGAAGGAGGTCGTGAAATGATAAAACTTACAAAAAAAATAATCATTACAAGGATCTGCTGTGTAGTAGGACTTATAGCGTTATTTGCTTTTGTGGCATGGCGTATGTATGGTGAAACGTGGTAGAGCGCAATGAAGAGGGAAAGAGATAGGTCTTTGTGGTGTCCTCATCAGCTATGTATATAGTAAAAACAGCATAGATTTTTGAAAAACAACAGAGCAGTCAGAATTCATTTCAATTTTGCTACTCTGTTTTTTTATAGAATCACCTCCCCTGAAATATAAATGCAGCACACCATAAACAGTACAGTGATTACAGATATAACACCATATATAGTATACGGTGCAAGAAAGACCTGAAAAGATAGAGATGTTTTTCAATTGAAAATCTTTTTTAGACAGGTTTAAGGTTTCGTTAAAAAGGTATTAAAGTAGACATGGTATTATAACCTCAAAATAAACACATGGTTAGTTTTAGAAAGGAGGAAAAAATGAGACCTAAAGACGCAAAGATGTCCGGCAAGGCTAAATTATTCTGGATATTAATGATAGTTGGCTTTGCCTGTATGGAGTTCCTAGGTGTGTTCTTTTTTCAGAAGATGTCGGAGCCGTACATTTTCGGACTTCCGTTTATCTACGGGTGGAACCTGATTTGCTGGGCGTACCTGGTGATCGTAATCGGGATTGCCTGGAAAAGCAACTGGGGAGAACCTGTGACTAATCCGGAAACAGAAGAATCTGAAGGAGGTGACAAAGCATGAGTCAAAATATAATAGCTTTATGTGTAATTGGCTTCTTTATGATTTTTCCGTTAGCGATAGGATTTATTGCCCAAAGGAAAGCTTCGGGTTCGGCTGAGGACTACTTCATTCAGTCAAGATCTATGGGGCCAGTTGCAGTATTTTTCTCTGTTGCAGCAACATGGTGGAGTGCATTCGCATTCTTGGGGTCAAATGGATATTTTTATACAACCGGACCTTTATACTGGACTGCTATCGCATGGAATGTGCTTTTCGGAATTCTCTACTTCGGCGTAGGTAAGAAAATATGGTATTTTGGTAAGCTTAATGGATATGTGACCGCTACAGACTTCTTCAAACACCAGTACGGATCTGTAGGACTTGGAAATTTGATTGCAATCATTATGATCGTTGGTACTGTTCCTTATCTGCAGGTGCAATTGTCAGGAGGAGCATATCTGATACAGGTTGCATCTGGTGATCTTATTCCATTCGCTGTGGCAGCACTGTTGTTTTATCTTGTAATCATTATCTATGTATGGGCAGGCGGGATCAGAGCTATTGCATGGTGTGATATATTCTATGGCGTTCTTTTGTTCTTCGGTATGATCTTTGCTGGATTGTATGTGGCAAGCCTGGTAGGAGGTCCTGCGGCGATGTTCAGAACAGTGGAGGAAATGTTCCCAGGACACACTGTATTACAGGACGGTGCATGGATGAAGTGGCTGACGATGTTTATCATCACTCCGATAGGTTCATTTATGGGACCTCAGCTGTGGGCACGATTCTATGCGACGTCTTCGCCTAAGACCTTTGACATGATGCCATTCCTGCTTGCACTCGCGGCAATTGCTTATGTGGGTTCGTGTCTGACAGGTAATGCGGGGAAAGTAATTTATCCTGATGTAGGGGAGTTGATTAACAGTAATGCAGATTACATTCTCCCTACGGTATTGTTCAATAATGCTCCGTTTGTTCTTGGATCAGTACTCATGGCTTGTGGTGCTGCGGCGGCAATGTCAACAGCGAACGCACAGGTGCTGGCAATATCGACCGTATACACCATGGATCTCCACAGACATTATATCAACAAGAACATGTCAGAAAGAAGAACCATCTGGGTTGGGCGTATCGCTCTGCTTGTATTCTCGGCAATGGCATATATCATGTGTCTGTATGTTCCAGGTCTGCTGGTATCCATCGGTCTGGTAACATTGGGATTTACAGCACAGGTAATGGTGCCAACATGCGGCGCACTCTTCTGGAAACGTTCCTCTGTAGCGGGAGCTGTAGCAGGAGTTCTTGTAGGTGGTGGCATCAATGCCGTGTACGGACTTGGCTTGATGACAGCTCCGGGACCATTTGCCAACGGAGGAGCAGGATTGCTTGCATTCCTGTGCAACATAGTGGTATTTGTTATCGTATCGCTTGTTACGAAACCAAGACCGCAGAAGCTTATGGATGAATTAAAGCAGCAGTATGCTGATTACTATCATCAGGTAGGCTTCTACAGTTAAGGCAATACTCCTCTCTCAAATTTATATCCTGTAAGTCTAAGTGTATCAACAGAAATCACACCGTCAGATTTATTCGGGCGGTGTGATTTCTGACTAATCAAAGTTTTTTAGGGTCAGGAACTGGAAGCTAATGAAAAAAACAAAAGTTTCCTGGGATCTGACAGAAAACGGAATAATAACATACAGATGGAAATTCGATGTTCGAATCCCCAGCTTTTCTAAAGGAAATACCATTCCTTTTGTTGTATGGACTGCGTGAGATGCTGGTCTTTGGAGTAGCATGTCTCTGCCGTGCGGTAATTATGGGAGTGATCCTTTATTACTGTACATAATGCCAGAATCCGGTAAATGGAGGAGTCAAGGAGGAAAAGATGATTACTGTTTTTAATAGAAAAGAACTGTTGATTACTTTTGATATGAAGCGGCAGGCAGATATATGTGAAATATTATCTTCAAAGGGTATTGATTATGCAGTAAAGACCACAAACCTTCAGAGTTCAGCTCCAGCTGGAGTGCAAAGGGCACGTACGGGTAATTATGGAATTGATCAAAAGTATTCCTATGAATATAAGATTTATGTTCGCAAAGAAGATTTTGATCGTGTATCAAGTTTGATTCGTTAACTTCGTTTTTTCTCTCAATATCTTTGTTACGTTGTTTTCATCCCGTTACCCCCGTTGCCTTATTCAGTAGGATGAAATAATCAACAACTGACACCTGCAATGTCCCCAATCCTAGCATTTGATCCGACAATTCCAAGGTTTTCATCCTCAGATATAGTACGGCATTACTATTCGGGATGAAATTATGCAAAATATTTCCAATGGATTGCTGCGAATATCTACCATTATCAGAAAATCTCATATATTTCATCCCACCGATACAGTCATCGGGGGAGATTTGGGATGAAAACAATGTGACGAAATCACAGAGTCTGCCTGTGCACGATCACCAGCAGTCGAAGCTGGTCTGTGAGCAGGCTGGCTTTTTTTCTGTGAAATCATTGACAGGAAATAAGAAGTCTGGTATATTCATAACAGTGTTATATAACATCGTTATAGATGGAGGAAAACAATTGGCAAAGCAGATAGAAGGCGTATATGAACGCATCATAGAATATGCACGCAAGGAGTTCCTGAAGAAGGGGTATATGGATGCCTCCCTCAGAACTATTGCGGCACAGGCAGGAACCACAACAGGCTCCATTTATACCAGATTCAAGGACAAGGAAGGGCTTTTCGAAGCCATTGTCGGACCCCATTACGACCACATCATGAGCCGTTTTTGCCAGGTGCAGGAAGAATTTGCCGCATTGCCGGCAGAACAGCAGCCGGAAAATATGGGGAAGGTATCGGGAAACTGCATGCTGGAAATTTTGCAGTACTGCTATGAGCACATAGAAGAATGCCAGATGCTCATCAGCAAGGCGGAGGGCACCCGATATGCGAACTTCCTTGATGAGCTGGTCGAGATCGAAAGTAAAGCGACACACAAGTATCTGCAGGTTCTGGAAGATCTGGGAAATCCGTCACCACCGATTTCTCCAAGATTGGAACACATCATTATCACGGGAATGTTCAATACATACTTAGAACTCGTGCTCCACCAGGTGCCGTGGGAAGAAGCGATGCTGTATCTGGAAGAAATGCAGGCGTTTTATACTGCAGGCTGGATGAAATTGATGGGACAGGAATAGTCCCATTTTTTCGGGTTCCGGGTTAGCGAAATCTAACTCTGCTTTGCCCCATTGTTTCTGAAAAAAGTATAAAAGCAAAGGAGGTTTTTTACTTGAAAAAGCAATCTAATTTAAGACGATTGATAAATTATGCAGACCCGTATAGGGTACTAGTCTATCTTTCCTGGATTTTGTCGGGAGTCAGCGCGGTACTGGCTCTGCTTCCGTTTTACTTCCTGTGGAAAATCATACAGGAAGTATTAAATGTCATGCCGGATTTTACCCGGGCGACAGGACTTACCTATAACGGCTGGATGGCCCTGATTACGGCAGTGGCGTCCATGCTGATATACATAGCCGGGCTGATGTGCTCCCATATCGCAGCCTTTCGTGTGCAGGCCAATCTGCGAAAGAACATGATGAACCATATCATGACCCTGCCTTTTGGCGTTATGGAACGTCTGGGAAGCGGCAAGGTCAGAAAAACCGTCAATGAATGCTCCGCTTCGACGGAAACCTATCTGGCTCATCAGCTGCCGGACATGGTAGGAGCTTATGTGACTCCAGTGGGGCTTATCTTTATGCTCTTCGCCTTTGACTGGCGGTTCGGGATCTTCTGTCTGGTGCCTATCGCACTGAGCTTTGTGGTCATGATGACGCAGATGACGGGACCGGGGCTCAAAGAAAAGATGAACGAATACCAGAATGCATTGGGGGATATGTCCAACGAAGCGGTGGAATACGTGCGGGGAATTCCAGTAGTCAAGACCTTTGGGCAGACCGTATTTTCGTTTCGCCGGTTCAAGGATTCCATCGACCATTACAGCGAATGGGCCATATCCTATACCAAGAGTATGCGTCACCCGATGTGTCTTCTGACCATGTTGATCCACGGAGTTTTCGCTTTTATCCTCGGCGGAGGGCTATGGCTGGCGACGGGAAGTCTGAGCAATGATCTAATACTTAATATTTTATTCTATATTATCATCACTCCGGTGCTGACAGTGACTATGACCAAGATCATGTTCCAAAGTGAGAATACGATGCTGCTGGAAGATTCCATGAAACGCATCGATGAACTGCTGGATCTGGAACCGCTTCCGGAGAACGGGAAGAAGCTGCCGAAGGATTCGTCCGTATCCCTTAAAAATGTATCGTATAGTTACGATGGGGAAGAAAAGGCACTGAACCACATTTCCCTGGATATCGCTTCCGGTGAGACTGTGGCTTTCGTAGGGCCGTCCGGCGGAGGCAAGACTACGCTGGCCAATATCATCAGCCGGTTCTTTGATGCAGATGAAGGACAGGTTTTTATCGGGGGCGTTGATGTAAAGGAGATTCCGAAGACTAAGCTGATGGAGACGGTTTCCTTTGTCTTCCAGAACAGCCGACTTCTGAAAGGCTCTATTCTGGAAAACGTGCGCATGGCAAGACCATCGGCTTCTGAAGAAGATGTTCTGCAGGCTCTGAAGCAGGCACAGTGCATAGATATTATTGCAAAGTTCCCGGATGGCATCCATACGATCCTTGGCACGGAAGGCATATATCTCTCCGGTGGGGAACAGCAGCGTATCAGCATCGCCCGGGCTGTTTTAAAGAATGCTCCGATCCTGATCCTGGACGAAGCGACGGCCTATGCCGACCCGGACAATGAAGTTCGCATCCAGGAGGCACTGGCTGCTCTTGCAAAGGACAAGACGGTCATCCTCATCGCCCACAGGCTTTCAACAGTAGCCGGTGCTGATCGGATCTTCGTTTTGAAAGACGGTAAGATCGCTGAGTCGGGGAGCTTGGATGACCTGCAGAAGCAGGGCGGAATCTTTGCAGAAATGATGATGGATTACGCATCTTCGATCCAGTGGAAAGTGGAAAAGGAGGTCATAAAATGATAGAAAAACTTCAACATAGATACGCGCTTTCGGAGCGCGGGGCCAAGGATCTGGTGCAGGGAGTCATTGCCTGCACAGTCCAGAATATCGCATTCATGTTTCCGGTCAGTCTGTTGTATTTCTTTGTGGGAGATCTTTTGGATGGAGGCATCCATGGCAGCAGGATCGCATTTTATGTCGTTGGTGCTTTGTTCTGCCTGGCGCTGATCTACGGGATCACATACTGGCAGTACAACACCACATTCCTGGCAACTTATGTGGAGACGGGAACGCGGCGTATCACCTTGGCAGAAAAGCTTCGGAAGATTCCATTATCCTTTTTCGGGAAGAAAGATCTGGCAGATCTGACAAGTACCATCATGGCGGATTGTACGGCTTTGGAAACAGCGTTTTCCCATTTTATTCCGCCGTTTGCAGGTTCGCTGATCTCGACGGTGCTCATTGCTGCAAGCCTGTTCTTTTTTGACTGGCGCATGGCGGCAGCATCACTGTGGGTACTGCCGGTTGCCTATGCTATCGTAGGGCTTTCTGCAAAGGTGCAGCAGAAGTTGAGCGATAAGTCCATGGATGCGAAGATGGCCTGTGCTGATGGCATCCAGGAGTGTATCGAATCGGTGCAGGATCTAAAGGCAAACAATGCAGAAGCTGATTATCTGGTCGGATTGTACGACAAGATCGACGCAGTGGAACAACAGGCTGTAAAGTGCGAATTTGGAACGGCTGTATTTGTAACATCCGCAAATATGATCTTAAAGCTCGGTATCGCGACGACAGCTCTTGCGGGAGCATCCCTTCTCTTAAAAGGGTCACTGGACGTGCTGACATTCTTCCTGTTTCTTTTGGTAGTGTCCAGACTGTACGATCCCATGCAGGCGGCACTGCAGAACCTGGCAGCCATCATCAGCATCCGGACCAACGTGGGACGTATGAACGAGATCCTGGATCATCCTGTACAGGATGGAAGAGAAGAACTGACCAATCGGGACTATGATATAAAGTTCGATCACGTAACATTCTCTTACAATAAAAAAGAAAACGTGCTGAAAGATCTGTCCTTTACGGCAAAGCAGGGTGAGGTCACGGCATTCGTTGGACCTTCCGGCTCCGGTAAGACGACGGTATCACGTCTGGCAGCCCGGTTCTGGGATCCGGATGCAGGAAAAATCACCGTAGGCGGCATGGATATCGCGAAGATCGAGCCGGAAACTCTGCTGTCTCTGTATTCCATCGTATTCCAGGATGTAACGCTGTTCAACAGCTCCATCATGGAAAATATCCGCCTGGGCAGAAAGGATGCAACGGACGAAGAAGTCCTGGAAGCAGCCAGACTTGCCAACTGCGACGCCTTTGCAGAAAAACTGCCGAAGGGATACGATACGGAGATCGGAGAAAACGGCAGCCAGCTGTCAGGAGGAGAGCGGCAGCGAATCTCTATCGCCCGGGCATTTTTAAAGAACGCTCCGATTATTTTGCTGGATGAAGCGACGGCATCTTTGGACGTAGAGAATGAAACAATGATCCAGACGGCCCTTTCCAGGCTGATCAGAGATAAGACGGTCATCGTCATCGCCCACAGAATGCGTACTGTTGCGGGAGCTGACAAGATCATTGTGCTCTCAGAAGGTCAGATGGCGGAAGAAGGTACAGCAGAGGAACTTCTGAAGCAGGATGGGATCTATGCGGAAATGGTACGTCTGCAGAACCAAAGTCAGGGATGGACGATTGTCTGATCCGGTGTTATAATGTTCTAAGATTTCAGGGAAAGGATGAATAGATAATTATGGCACAGCAGGCAGGAAGCGCAATGTATATGGCAATCGTAGTCGAGGAGACGGTCAGCGGATTTCACAGAGAAACTCTCTGGTACGGCGGCGATCCGGAAAATCTGGCATCGATGATCATCGATGTTATGAAGGACTGGTATGAACCCAACAAGGAGAAGCTGAACCCTGCAATCATCCGGTACCATAAAATGCTGGAGAATAAAGAAAAACTTACCTTTGACAAGCTGGCAAAGGAAGGGTTCAAAGTGGACGGCAAGGAACTCAGAGTACAGATGACCAGTAATCTGATGCAGATTTTTGCGTTTGTGATGGGAGAAATCTGTGATATTTTCGGTAAGCGGGGAGAAAAGATCGAGGACTTCCATTCGTTGAAGGAATTCCGAGAACATTTTCTGACCTACTATGATCTGGATGATAATCTGAAGGCGGCTCTGAACGGTGTCAATCCGGCGGCACTTTCCAGAGCTCTCGTTTCCATTGATATTAAATACAACTATACAGGGAGACATTTTCAGAGCGGTTCGGAAAAATAACTGTAAACGGATCTGGTTTAAAGATTCGGTGGATAAGATTGAAAAATTATCATGTCCTCTCCGATGATGACAATACTGTTCCAGGGAAGCTGACACAGTTCTTCTGGAGCTTTTTGAAACAGGCCGGTGCTTTGTATCGATGGTACGAGCACCGCTTTTATTTTGCCGCTTTTTTTCTCGAAAAGCAGTTCGGCGTTCCATAATTCTCCATGACTGCATCCGGTGGAAAGATCTACGATTTCTTTATTTCCTATTTCACTTAACAACATGATCGATCTCCTTTCTGCGACTTGCCGCATAAGCGGCGGACACTTTGCAGATACTAGTAATAGTATTATATTCTGGAGGGAAATATGAACGCAAAAGAAAAGAAAAAAGAACAGAAACCGAGATCGGAGGATAGTGATGCAGGCGCTGCGGATCTGATCCGGGAATTGGGACTGGCTGCACCGGGAACTGATTTTGAAAGTGATCTACAGTATATCAGCATCATCGGAAGCATCGAGGGGCATATCGCACTGCCCATGGAAAACAAAACGACCAAGTATGAGCACTTGATCCCGCAGCTGATCGCAGTGGAGGAAAATCCGAAACTGAGAGGTCTTCTGGTGATCCTCAATACCATGGGTGGTGATGTAGAAGCCGGGCTTGCACTGGCGGAAATGATCGCGACCCTTTCTAAGCCGACAGTTTCGCTGGTGCTGGGTGGCGGTCACAGCATTGGCATCCCGCTGGCGACGGCAACAGATTATTCGTTTATTGCGGGTACGGCCACTATGACACTGCATCCGATCCGAACCACAGGGCTGGTGATCACGGCGGAGACGACCTTTGATTATATGAGAAAAACGCAGGACCGGGTCATCGATTTTATCGCAGGTCATTCCAGAGCTACCAGAAAGAGGGTGACAGAACTGATGAATTGTAGTGATAATATGTCTAACGACGTTGGGACGATCCTGTTTGGTAAGGAGGCCGTAGACGCAGGGATAATCGATGCAGTGGGCGGCGTTTCCCAGGCACTTGGGGAGCTGCGTCGAAGAGTGGCAAAGGCCGATGAGCTGGAGAAGGAAATTTCCATATCGACTGATTGACAATAAAAGGAAAACATGGTATCATCTGATAAATAGATATATGGAATATAATTCCATGACAAAGGGGGATACCATATGGAACATATTACAATCGTATTAGTCAGCAGTGACCAGGAGTATGGAAAAGCATTGGGGTTAGGTTTGCTGCACGTTTGTCGATCCTTTATGATCCGCATTTTAAACCCGCAGGAAATCCTGCAGGATAATGAGAAAAATTCATCTGATCTGATCATATGGGATGGAGAACTGCCGGAGGAAGCAGATGCCATGCAAGGTCGTATGATACAACTGGTAGAAAAACCATCCATGATCCGCATGGATTTTCGGAAAAAAGAATTCTGTCTTTATCGCTACAGCTGTGCCCAGTCTTTTGTTTCGGATATTTTCGAGATTTATGAAAATCTGACCGGGCGTCATCCAGTCAATGTGGCAAGACCTGATATTCGAATTTTTGCTTTTACGTCCTGGGAAGGCGGTGCCGGGTGCAGTACTGCAGCAGTAGCAGTGGGAAGGGAACTGTGCCGGTATCATCAGCGAAAGGTATTGTATCTTTCCCTGGAAGAGGTGGAATCGACGGAAAACTTCTTTTCAAGCTATAGTGGAGCAAAATCAATGGGGAGATATCTGTATCATTTGTTTCACAAAATGGCAGGGGAAGATGTGATATCCGAGATGCCTTTTTTAGACGGATACGTGATACGTGATGAGTTTGGGCTTGAAACGTTTGCGCCCACAAGGGGGAGGAATCCGCTGCGAGAGCTGGATCCGGAAGAGTTTTCTTTATTTCTGGATTCCCTGATGCAAAGCGGACGCTATGATACCATTTTGCTGGATGCAGGGGATTCTCTTTCCCCTCTTGATCTGACATGCATTGAACTGGCAGAAAAAGTATGCCTGATTGCATCGGCGCAGAGCAGTGCTTTTCGAGAAGCACAGTATATGCAGTATTTGATTTGCAGATGCAGTGAAACGGTTCTGGAAAAATTCGTTAAGGTGGTAAACCGTGTAACGGAGGAAGAACTTTTGCAGGAGGCATCCGCAAGCATTGTAAACGGAGATGAGGATCCTATATTGCCATGTCAGTTGTTTCTGGGTAAAAGCCGTTATTTTTCTGACGAGAAAAAGGGAAAACGTCTGGCGGAAGAGGGTGCTTTTCAAACCGGGATCGCAGCAGTGGCGGAAAAACTGCTAGAGCCTTAACATAATCTTAACATTTACTTAACAAACAGTGTCTTTCCCCCCGTTAGATTTAACAATACAATGGAACTAATTGTTGTATGTTATATTGCTATGATTTTGGAAATGAGGAACAGAAGTGGAAGGATTACAGATTGCACTGGCGCTGTTTGGCGGACTGGCATTGTTTATCTATGGGATGAATTTGATGAGCGATGGTCTGCAGAAGGCTGCCGGCGAGAAAATGAAGAACATTTTATCGTTACTGACAAGGAATGTCTTTATCGGCGTACTGGCCGGTGCAGCGACTACTGCGGTGCTGCAAAGCAGCAGTGCTACGACAGTCATGGTCATCGGTTTCGTTACTGCCGGTCTGATGAATCTGAAACAGGCGATCAGCATTATCATCGGTGCGAATATCGGAACGACTATAACGGCACAGCTGGTTGCGTTCCAGATCGGTGATTACGCCTGGATTTTCGTTATTAGCGGGTTCATCATGTACTTTTTTCTTAACAAAAATGAAAAAGTCATGGATATCGGACAAACGATTTTCTCCTTTGGTGTCCTGTTTGTAGGTCTGAACATCATGGGCGATGCCATGGAGCCTCTATCGAAGACTCAGCTGTTTGCGGATATCATGCTTAAGGTATCTGATTCGCCGGCGCTGGGCGTTGTCGTTGGAGCCCTTCTGACTGCGATCATCCAGAGCAGTTCTGCTTCCATCGCGGTGCTGCAGAATCTTGCAAGCACTGCCGGACCTGATGGCGTCACAAGTATCGTGGGTCTGGTAGGAGCGATCCCGATCCTTTTTGGTACGAATATCGGAACGACGGTAACGGCACTGCTGGCATCTATTGGTGGTTCAGTCAATGCAAAGCGTACTGCGATCGCGCACACATTGTTTAATGTTGGCGGAACGCTGCTGTTTATTTGGTTTACCCCGTATATTGCGGAATTCATTCAGGCGATATCACCAGATGGAAATGAGCTGAATGTTATTTCCAGGCAGATCGCTAACGCGCACTTGTGCTTCAACATTGCGACGACCATCGTATTCATTCCTTTGATCGGAGGTCTGGTTCGTGTTGTTGAAAAGCTGATTCCGGGTCATGATGCGGAAAGAGATCCAATGGATCCGATCTATCTGGACTACAATTTGCTTGACCGGCCGTTTGCAGCGATCCATATGGCAAAGAAAGAACTGGCTAGAATGGCGCAGATTTCCAGTGAAATGGTCATTGAAACAAAAAAAGCGTTTT
The DNA here is from genome assembly GCF_014306095.1 of Lentihominibacter faecis. Lineage (GTDB taxonomy): Bacteria > Bacillota > Clostridia > Peptostreptococcales > Anaerovoracaceae > Lentihominibacter > Lentihominibacter faecis. The sequence continues at coordinate 3,829 of NZ_JACRWC010000101.1, read as the reverse complement.
TAGGCAACGACCTGGAAGCTGCTGATGCTGTTTTGAAAAGAGAACTGATCGTAAACAATTTACGAGACAAGATCACGAAATATCTTTCTTCGATCTTATCGGCTGAGTCTGTGACGGAGCACCAGGCGGAAACTATTTCCGGGCTGTTCCATGTGGTTTCAGACATAGAGCATATTGGAGATCACTGCAAGGATATCGCTCACTTCGCGATAGAAAAAACAAAGAATGGATACGAGTTTTCAGAGAATGCATGCGCTGAGATCTACCAGTGCTTCGAACAGGGAACCAAGATGGTCAATGAGGCGATTCAGGCTCTCAGCACCGGCGATTTCGAACTGGCAAAGGATATCAAGCGGGAAGAAATACGCATGAATAAACTGGAAGCAAATTTAAGGCTCAAGCATATGGAACGTCTTAATCGAAGAGAGTGTTCCCCGGAATTTACCGTTATATATACGGATGTGATCCACTACATTGAAAAAATCGGAGACTGTTGTGACAACATTGCCAACAAGGTTCTCGAAGATATCAATATTAAAGAGGCTGAAGCGAAAGAAAACTAAAGAAACGATGAGGATAGCGGTCTGGTTCAGGCCGCTATTGTATTTCCTGGGATTCCTGCCTTGTTTCAAAATAAGGGATAGGATATAATAAACTGGAAAGGAATTGACATCATGCATTATGGAGAAATTAAAAATTATGACATTGCGAATGGGATCGGTGTAAGAGTTTCTTTGTTTGTTTCGGGATGCACCAACCATTGCGAACATTGTTTTCAGCCGGAAACCTGGGATTTTACCCATGGAGAACCCTTTACAGAAAAAACACAGGAAGAACTTTTGCAGCTGATGAAGCCGGACTATATTCACGGATTCACCCTGCTGGGAGGAGAGCCTTTTGAACCGGAAAATCAGAGAGGAATACTGCCGTTTTTGCAGAAACTGAAACAGGAATTTCCAGAAAAAACAGTGTGGGCGTACACAGGTTTTGTGCTGGAAGATCTTATGACAGAAGGCACTCATCCGCATTGTGAGATAACAGAGACGATCCTTTCTTTGATCGATGTCCTCATCGATGGACGGTTTGTTGAGGCGAAAAAAGATCTGAGTCTGCAGTTTAGAGGCTCTTCTAACCAAAGGATCATCGATCTAAAAAAGACTCTGGCAGAAGGGCGCGTGATTTTATGGGAGGATCCGTCAAAGGCATCAGAAGGGACGAAGATATGAAAAAAATCTTGATTATCGAGGATGAACCCAATATAAGGGAACTGATTTTATATAATCTGAAAACCAATGGATACGATGGTATTGCAGCCGAAGACGGTATTATGGGGATCACCATGGTACATCGGGAAAAGCCGGATCTAATATTGCTGGATCTCATGCTCCCGGGGAAAAGCGGGTACGATATCTGCAAAGAACTGCGAGAAGAGGGAAATAATGTTCCGATCATTATGATCACGGCTAAAACGGAGGAGACGGACAAGGTGACGGGATTGGAATCCGGTGCTGATGATTATATTTCAAAGCCTTTTGGGATCCGGGAGATGATGGCGCGGATCAAAGCTGTACTGCGGCGATATGAAGCCGTGCAAGGTGTTTCTTTGAATGATGGGGATACCGTTATTTCGGTGGATGATCTGAAGATGAATGTGGAACGTCATGAAGTGATGGTCGCCGGCAAGCAGGTGGATTTTACGTTAAAGGAATTTGAACTTTTGAAGTACTTGCTGGAGCATCGGGGACATGTTTTCTCTCGTGACCAGCTGCTGAACAATATCTGGGGGATCGATTATGCGGGAGAAACGCGTACCGTGGATGTACATATCCGGCATATCCGTCAGAAATTATCTGATGGAAAAAACGAAGAACATTACATCGAAACGATCAGAGGTAAAGGATACAAAGCACGATGAAAAATAAAGTGATTATTTTGATATCAGAAGCCATGGCAGGTATCCTGCTGCTGCTGTTTTTCTTCTGGAGACTCTATTTCCAGCCGATTTTGAAGACCGATGGATCCGAACGCCTTATGGGTACTGGAATGCTGTGGCTTGCAGCAAGCTGCATACTCCTTATGGTTCTGATCGGACTACAGGCATATTTTTATCTGTTTCGCCCATATCGTAACAGAATCGAAACTTTGGAAAAAGCTGCAGAGGAAAGTGAGCAGGCAGAACATATCCGAAGAGAATTTGTGGCAAATGTCAGTCATGAACTGAAAACTCCGCTGACATCGATTTCAGGTTTTATTGAAACGTTGCAGGCGGGAGCCGCGGAAGATCCGGAAATCAGATCGCGTTTTATTGATATCATTGCTATCGAGACTTCGCGGTTAAAGCGGCTGATCGAGGATCTGCTGGTTCTTTCGGATATTGAGAACAAGCGTGAATCCGAGGACCGGGAATTTAATGTCAATGAAGCGATCGAGCGTACGGTGGAAATACTGAAGCCAATTGCGGAAGAAAAGGAAATCTGCATTTTGCAGGAACTGGATAAGGATATGCATTTATCAGGATCCGTGGACAGATTCCGGCAAATGATGCTGAACCTGATCGAGAATGCCATCAAATATTCCTATAAAGGTCAGAAAATCTGGGTGCGGGCACTGAAAAAAGATGGAGAGATAGAAGTCAGTGTCAGAGATGAAGGGATCGGGATCGCTCCTGAGCACCATCAGAGGCTGTTCGAGCGGTTTTATCGTGTAGATAAATCGCGTTCTAAAAAAGTAGGAGGTACTGGGCTGGGACTTTCCATCGTAAAACACATCGCTGTTCTTTTTGGCGCATCGTTACGTGTGGAAAGCCAGGTTGGACAAGGAGCAACATTTTATGTGACGTTTCATAGTAGAAAGTAAAAGAAGAAAGGATGGGATCATTTGGAGCTGGATTATTTGATAAAGGATCTCGCACTGATCTTTATTGTTGCGAGTATTGTAACCATATTGTTTAAAAAGTTGAATCAGCCTGTTGTGCTGGGATATATCGCGGCCGGGTTTTTGATCAGCCCGAACTTCACCTATTTGCCGACAGTGATCGAATCTGAAGACATCCATGTCTGGGCCAATATCGGAGTAGTGTTTCTGATGTTTGCACTGGGACTGGAGTTCAGCTTTAAAAAGCTGGCAACTGTAGGTGGTAGCGCGTTCGTTACTGCAATGACTGTCATGGGATCGATGATCCTTATTGGAGGCGGCATCGGATCTTTGCTGGGATGGGGAAAAATGGACTGTATTTTCCTTGGCGGTATGCTTTCCATGTCCTCCACTATGATCATCTTGAAGGCTTATGAGGAATACAGACTGAAGCAGGAGAAATTTGCTCAGCTGGTGCTGGGAACGCTGGTGATCGAAGATATCGCAGGTATCTTTATGATGATTATTTTGTCAACGATCTCTGTCAGCCAGAGCGTATCGGGACTGGCTGTGTTTCAGGAGTTAGGGATTTTGTTTATTGAACTTGCTATCTGGCTTATGCTGGGGATTTATTTGATTCCAAGTTTACTAAAGAAAATCCGGCTTCTGGCAAATGATGAAATGATGCTGGTCGTTTCGGTAGGGATCTGTATGGGAATGGTGGTCATTGCCAATCTGATCGGATTTTCCTCGGCGCTGGGTGCATTTATGGCGGGGTCGATCCTGGCTGGAACCGTTCAGTCGGTACGGATCGAACGGATCATCATGCCGCTTAAAGATATGTTCGGGGCAATTTTCTTTGTCGCTGTCGGTATGCTGATCGATCCAAAGCTTTTGGTGGAATATATTGGTCCGATATTGATCATTACCGTGGTGACCATACTACAGATGACATTTGCAACTCTCGGGATACTGC
>NZ_JACRWC010000028.1 GCF_014306095.1 Lentihominibacter faecis | reverse complement strand
ATGTGTATAAGAGACAGCATCATCTGCATGGCGGACAACTGCTATGGAGAATTTCTCCATATCCAGGAGCCTACTGATGCAGGGATCGACGTCATGGCAGGTTCCCTGATCAAGAATCCGGGAGGCGGTCTGGCTTTGACCGGTGGTTACATTGCCGGCAGACAGGATCTCATCGACAAAGTCTCCTACCGGATGACTTCTCCTGGGATCGGCGGAGAGTGCGGGCTGACATTTGGACAGACACGTTCGATCCTGCAGGGATTGTTCATCGCCCCGAAGACAGTTAACGGAGCGCTGAAGGGCGCAGTTCTCTGCGGTAAAGCCTTTGAGCTTCTCGGCTATGACGTATGCCCGGGACCGGAGGACCTTCGCAGCGATATCATACAGGCTGTCAAGCTGGGCAGTCCGGAAGCAATGGTCGCATTCTGCCAGGGCATCCAGGCAGCTGCACCGGTGGATTCACAGGTCACTCCACTGCCGTGGGATATGCCTGGATATGAAGACCAGGTCATCATGGCGGCAGGAGCTTTTGTGCAGGGATCTTCTATTGAACTTTCTGCAGACGGACCGATCAGGGAGCCGTATATCGTGTACTTCCAGGGTGGTCTGACTTATGAACATTCGAAGTTCGGTGTGATCAAAGCAATGCAGGCATTAAAAGAAAAAGGAATATTGGATATTTGATACGAGAAACGATGGAACGGAACGGAATCCCGCAGTCAGATATCGGACAAGGAGATGTGTGACATATGGACAGTGAACGCAAAGCAGAACTGCGAAAAAAATTCAAGGTTTTTTCTGCGATTTTTAAGTTGATCCTTTTTTTGGGGATCATCGTTGGAATCCCACTGTACCTTTACTTTTTTCAAAAAGATCTCATTCACAGCTTTTCCAGTATGGAGAACGTGAGAGCACTTTTTGCCCAGTATAAAGCCCAAAGCGTCCTGTTTTATATCCTGGCTCAGGTGATGCAGATCGTCATCTGCGTTATTCCGGGACAGTGGCTTCAGTTCACGGCAGGATACATGTGGGGATTCTGGCTGGGATACCTGTACTCCCTGATCGGAGCACTTATAGGATCCGTCCTGACTTATTATATCGCACGTATTCTCGGACATGATGCGATGCATCTGATCTTTGGTGAAGAAAAGATAAAAAAATGGCTGGTTCATTTAAACAGCAAGAAAGCAGTCATCATCGTATTCTTCATTTTCCTGATCCCGGGCGTGCCAAAAGATCTCTGTAACTATGTAGCCGGGCTTTCAGAAATCAAGCTGAAACCGTTCCTCATAGTATCGCTGATCGGGCGTTCCCCTGGTATGATGGGAAGCCTTCTGATCGGTCGCCAGATCGGGACGGGAGGATACGTCAGCGCAGGGATCATCGCAGGTGTCGCAGTCGTGTTATGCGTTCTCTGCGTAATATTCCGCAAACGGTTCACCGGATTGCTGAATAAGGGATACGACAAGCTGATGAAAATGTAAGAGCAAGACAACAGAAGACCTCTTTGCAGCGAGACGCAAGGAGGTTTTTTTGACCCGAATGATGTAGCATAAAACACAGCAGGAGGAAGTGAATGAAAACAGTATTTCGGATCTTTTTACGCGATTTGAAACGGCTGTCGCGCAATCGTGCGGCGGCACTGGTCATGGTGGGAGTCTGTCTCCTGCCGTCTTTGTATGCCTGGTTCAATATTGCGGCCAATATGGATCCGTACGGCAATACAGCAGGGATCAAGGTCGCCATCGCCAACTGCGACAGAGGCGCGAGCTCTGACATGATTTCCCTGAATGCAGGGGACACCATCGTGCAGAGCCTTAAGAAAAACGACCAGCTTGGCTGGGTTTTTGTCGATGAAAAGAAAGCGAAGGAAGGAGTACGCTCCGGTAAATACTACGCTGCCATCGTCATCCCCGATGATTTCAGCAATTCGCTTTTGAGCGTTCTTTCCGGCGAAATCAAAGATCCTAAGCTGGATTATTATATCAACGAAAAGAAAAACGCCATCGCACCTAAGATCACCGATACAGGCGCCACCACCATACAGCAGGAGATCAACGATACCTTCTCAGCAGTTGCTTCTGAGGCCATTTCCAAGCTGATCCAGAAGGCTGCCAACCAGATGTCGGCGGATCTCAATTCCGCAGATGCAGATCTGATGAACACCATTCAAAACGTGCGAAACAACCTGGCGGATTATCAGAAAACCATCGACAGTTTCAAGAAAACGGTAGCTGGCTCCAAACCGGTGCTGCAGGATGCGATCGCTTCGCTGGACGATGTGGATTCTGCTGCAAAGGGGGCATCTGACGCCTTCTCCAATACGCAGAAACTGTTTCAGCAGGCACGCGACGGTCTGCAGGATTTCAGCGTGGCTTTGACCGGAGGTCTTTCAGGCAGTGAAGCTGCGCTGACCAATTTTTCCGTCACTTCGGGAAATCGCCTGGGTGCGCTTGAGACCACAGGATCCCAGGTATCTGCCGCCCTGGATGACAACATCGCCGCCGCAGAAAAGCTGCAGCAGAAGAATCAGAAGCTGATCCAGAGCCTGGACGCTCTGCAAAGCAGTACAGGCGGAGGCAGCGATCTCTCACAGCAGATCAGCGATATCAAAGGTCAGACCCAGAGCTATACAGACCTGCTAAACTCTTTGAAATCCGGGAAAAAGACCATCGATGGAGCGGTCACTTCAGCAGCGGACGCCCGTTCGGATCTGGGAGATCTTTCTGCTAAAAGTCAGGATTCTCTGCAAGACGTGAAACAGAAACTGCTGGAAGATCTGATCCCGAAACTGTACCGTGTACTTGACGATCTGGCCAGTGTCAACGGAAGTCTTTCTACGGCGCTTTCCGGCATAGAACCACTGACAGAACAGGGGAGAACCATCCTGAAGCAGCTGGATGCAGGGCTTTCCGCCAGTGTGAAACAGCTGGAACAGACCGGTCAGTCCCTTGTCCGTGTGGACGAAAGTCTTGAACAGATCCAGACAGATTTAAATGCGCTCCACAGTTCTGAGACTTATCAGGATCTGCTGACTCTGGAAGGGATAGATTCGGATCGTATAGCCGATTTTATGGCCTCTCCTGTTTCCCTGGAATCCAAGGTCGTTTATAACGTAGACAATTATGGAACCGGCATGACACCGTTTTATACCAACCTTGCTCTCTGGGTAGGAGGGCTGATTTTAGTGTCGATCCTGAAGCAGGAGGTGGATCCGGCAGGGATCTCACGCAAACGGCTGGATCCGACGCGTGCCTACTTCGGACGATGGCTGCTGTTTATGGCGGCCGGTGCGATCCAGGGACTCATCGTATGTCTGGGAGATCTGCTGCTTCTGGGCGTGCAGTGCGTTCACCCGCTGCTGTTCGTGCTGGAAGGAATCTACTGCAGCTTCGTATACGTCAATATCATATATGCGCTGGCCATCACCTTCAAGCATATCGGTAAAGCTGTGGCCGTACTGCTGATCATCCTTCAGATCCCCGGGTCTTCCGGTACATATCCCATCGAAATGATGCCGGAATTCTTCCAGAAACTATATCCGTTGTTCCCGTTCAGCTACGGTATCGACGCCATGCGGGAAGCCATCGCAGGATTCTACGGAAATCTGTTCGTAAAGGATCTGCTTTACCTGCTTGTTTTCGTGGCGCTGTCATTTTTCACCGGTCTGGTGATCCGGCCGCTGATCATGAACCTGAATCATATGTTCGACCGCCATCTGGAAAAGTCGGAGCTTATGCTGGGAGAAGTCCCTGTTTCTCCGGAACCGAACCGAAAATTTTATGCTGTGCTGAAAGCACTTTTGCAGCATGAAGAAAGCAAGGTGCAGCTGCTTGAAAAATCCGTTCAGTTTGAACGGTATTATCCGAAGCTGATCCGCTGGGGATTTATCTGCATGATCGTGATCCCGCTGCTGCTGCTGATCCTGATGTTCAGCCTGGAATCACGTCTGGTGTTCCTGGTCCTGTGGATCGTTTCACTGATCGTCATCTGCGGCTATCTGATCTGCGTGGAATACATCCATGATAAAATGCATCGTCAGCTGGAGATCAACGGCATGACTGTTGAGGATCTGACCAAGAGCATCAAGGAGGAGAAGGAACGATGAGAAACATATGGGAAATCTTCAAACGGGATGCTCTGCGGATCCGCACCAACGTTATCGCCATTATCGCTATCGTTGGGATCACAGTGGTTCCATGCCTCTACGCATGGTTCAACATCGCGGCCAGCTGGGATCCTTATAAGAATACAGGCAACCTGAAAGTAGCTGTGGCCAGTGTGGACGAAGGGTATGACGGTCAGCTGATCCCCATTGAGATCAACGTAGGCGATCAGGTGCTCTCCATGATGCGCGGAAACACCCAGATGGAATGGATCTTCACCACGAAAGACAAGGCGGTTCATGGTGTCAGATCAGGCGATTACTATGCGGCTATCGTCATTCCTAAGGACTTCAGTCGCGATATGATGAGCATATTCTCCGAGGATATCGAAAAGCCGCAGATCTTCTACTATTCCAACGCCAAGGAAAACGCTATCGCTCCGAAGGTGACGGACAAGGGGGCTTCTGCTATACAGAAACAGATCAACAAGGTGTTCATCGAAACTCTGTCGGATTCCCTTATGACGGTAATGCAGTCGGTGTCCAATATGGCTCAGGAAAACGGTGCGGACTCTATTGCTTCCAACCTGATAAGCAATTTGGATCAGATCTCCTCCGACCTGTCTCTTTCAGCAGGCACGCTGGATTCCTTTGCGACGCTGACAGGCTCGACTCACGATCTGCTGGCATCTACGACGGATGTGCTGGATCAGACACAGGAGCTTTCGAAACAGAACAACAAGACACTGGAAGAAATCAAAAAATCCCTGACGGATATCCGGGATACCATTACCGGAACTACCGATGAGATCAACAAAGCGCTGACGGGAAGCAAGAGCTATTATAAGCAGATGGCATCCACCGTGGATACAGCCTTCGCAAACCATGGCACAAAGTCCAAAGAATCAGCCGCCACCCTGGATACCATGGCAGGACAGACAGGCGATCTGGTCACAAAATACAAGAAGCTGAGAGACTCCATCGAAGCCCTGGATCAGGCTCACCCGGAACTTTCTGCAAAGACCGCGCCGGTGCTCGCACGGCTGGATAGCTGTATCGCCGCGCAGGAGGAGCTTCAGGACAGCCTTAAGACTTCTGCAAAGTCTCTGCGCAAGAGTTCTTCTTTGAGTCAATCTGCAAAGAATGAGCTGCAGAAGCTGATCGAGACAAGCCAAAGCAGCATCGATGAAGTCCAGGGAAGCTATGAAGAAAACCTTAAGGACACTCTTAAAGATCTTGCAGGATCGCTGAAAACCACGACAGACAGCCTTTCAGATCTCCAGAAGAGCCTGGGAAACAGTGCCTCGAACATCGCGAAACTGACCGGATCGGCAGCGGCCGATCTGGCATCTTTGCAGAAATCACTGAGCGGCTCTGCCAACCTTCTGAATCAGGCATCCGGACAGGTTTCATCTATCTCTGGACGACTCAAAGAGATGCAGCAGAACCACGATTTCAGCCAGCTGGAAGAACTGGTAGCCGAAAACAAGGATGAAATCAGCGATTTTCTGGCAGCACCAGTATCTCTCAAGACCCACGCTGTTTATAAGATCGAAAACTATGGATCATCCATGGCTCCGTTTTATTCCACGCTGGCCATCTGGATCGGCGGGATCATTCTGGTGGCCATGATGAAAGTAACGGTATCAGAAAACTGCCTTCGCGGACTGACACGTGTAAAATCACGTCAATTGTACCTGGGACGGTATATCAGTTTCCTTATCATCGGACTGCTGCAAAGTACACTGATCGCACTTGGAGATCTGTTCTATCTGGGGATCCAGTGCGAACATCCGTTTTTGTTTATGCTGGCGTGCTGGTTCAGCAGTATCGTGTACGTCAATATCATCTATACCTTGACCGTATCTTTCGGTGATATCGGCAAGGCTATCAGTGTGGTGCTTCTGGTAATGCAAGTGGCAGGAACGGGCGGAACGTTCCCGATCGAGGTTGCACCAAGGTTCTTCCAGATCGTGTACCCGATGCTGCCGTTTACTCATAGCATGGCAGCACTTAGAGAAGCAGTCGGCGGCCTCTATGGGATGGATTACTGGCTGGATCTGGCGAAGCTGGGGATCTTCATGATCTTGTCGCTGATCCTGGGGCTGCTGCTTCGAAAACCGGTAATTCGTCTTAACGAGGCATTCTCGGAGAAACTGGAGGAAACGAAACTGATGTAAGGGCAGGGGACTGGTGACTGCTCAGCACGAAAAGAAATATTGCGAACAAATGTTTACGAAAGCTGTTGACAGCGAACAAACATTCTGTTATACTGTTCTCAACAAAAACGAACAAACGTTTACGAAAAAGATGGGGAAGAGAGGGCAGTAATATGAACGCATACAGCACTTACGAAACCAATTACTATATTTCGCAGAACACAGGATCTCACCAGAACACCGGCAGGAAGAGAAAAAAATACCGGATCACATCCAAGTTCCGTTTTATTACATCCATGATTATCATGATCGGACTGTGCGTGGCTGGATTCACTGCACTGACAGGACTCAACACATCCGTGGCCCTGACGAAACAGACTTATACAGAGGTACAGGTATCATCTGGTGATACACTTTGGACGATCGCTAACACTTATAAAGATGAAAGCACTGATACCCGTAAAGCAGTCTATGAGATTTGCCAGATCAACGATATCGAAGCCTCAGATCTGCATCCAGGCATGACACTGGCGATCCCGGAAGACTTATAGGTTTCACTTTGTCCGCAATATTATTTATTTAAATAGTTCCAATAAAAAACACTGAACAACTCCGGAAACGGCAAACCTCCGGAGAATGTTCAGTGTTTTAATATATAAGATATAAATGATAATGAATTGCCGAGAACCATTGATTTGCAAGGATTCCGGGCAATTCACGCTGGTTTGAGAAAAATGTAGCTAACTATTCCCATAATTATGATTATAGGAATAGTTGTATTTCTCCCCTATGCCTCTACTGATACGTATTGCTGTATAGTTCCGTACCATTAGCATCCTGATATACGATGGTCATGCTTACATCATCGATACCGGAGTCTTCTTTCAGATCATCGATCATGCCCTGGAATTGGGATTCCATGCTGTTCATGGCCTGTTCCAGCTGTGGTTTCATAGCTGTTGCTGTAGCTTCATCGAACGTCTGATCATATTTGTAAATCAGCTTGATATTGTTTTCTTTTACGGATATGGATCCGCCAGTTCCCAGGGAACTTTCCAGATCAGACAGCTCCTGCTGTACATCAGAATCACTGTTGACATACTCTTCCAGTGTCTTGGTGCCTCCGCAGCCGGCCAGAGCCAGTGTGCTTGTTACCAGCAGCATGATCGCTGCCACTAATGTGATTACTTTTTTCATGTTCTTCTTCCTTTCTTTTATAACGTGTGATCATAATGTATAACAAAAGACAGGAACATCTTCATAACGTCCCTGTCTTGCTACTTGTTTATTTGCTCTGTTCGAAAATCATGACCATACTCATTTCAGAATAATCCAGACGAAGCTTTCCATCCTTGATCTCAAAGGTTAAAGTCTGATCGGAATCATCCTGGATGTCATACTTGCCGCCTTCTCCAGCGGAAACAGTACCTTCCCCATCTTCACCCATGAAGGCGAATGTGCAGGTTCCGTCTTCCTTGATTGTCAGCTTCGGCATTTCGTCCATCTGTCCTGTAGATTTCAGATCATCTGCAGACAGTGTCTGTCCAGCATATTCTACTTCAGTCATTTCCCAGGTTCCTACTGCAGGATCGTCTTTCAGTCCACCGCCGCCGCAGGATGCCAGGATCATGGAGACCATTACCAGAACTGCTGCAAGTACAGAGATTTTCTTTAAATGTTTCATTTTGTTCTCCTCTCTTATCCTCTTTTGATAAAATGATTATGTTACAATTATATCATACTAAAAAATAATGGAAAAGAGATTTGTCTCACAATTTTTAATTATTTAAGCGAGTCCAGATATCCCTGCAGGATGATCACGGCAGCCTGTTTATCGATGACTTTTTTTCTGCCGCGGCGACTCACATCAGCTTCGATGAGGACTTTCTCCGCCATAACGGTGGTAAGGCGTTCATCGTAATACGTCAGATTTACATTTCCCATCCCGCTGCTGCGCATCTTGTTTTCCAGCATAGTCTTGAATTCATAGACCTTTTCTGTCTGGGGGCTGTCAGTTCCGTCCAGCTTCTTCGGCAGACCGATCACAACGGTATCGCAGTCGAATTCTTTGATGTAGTCCATCACTTTCCCGGCGTCCTTGCGGATCCCTACCCTTTCGATGGTAGTCACGCCCTGGGCTGTAATATTCAGCGCATCGCTGACAGCGACGCCGATGGTCTTATCTCCTACGTCCAATGCTAATTTCTTCATATATCAGTATCCTTTCTATCATTCGATCGATTTCAGTCAGTATTCATGCTATCTAGCCAGTAAACTGACTGAAACTCCACTCCTGCATAATAAAACCCCGCGATTGCGCGGGGCTGTTTCTTAAATGTTCAGCTGTTACGCCAGCTTGTATACGTTCTACTTATTGAGATACGCGCGAATCAGTTCCTCTACGAGATCATCACGTTCGATCCGACCCATAATGTTTCTTGCATTATTATGGCTTGTTATGTAAGATGGATCTCCGGATAAAATATATCCTACCATCTGATCGATCGCATTGTATCCTCTCTCTTCCAGAGCATCATACACTATATTTAAAATCTCTTCGATGGTTCTCTGTTCTACCCTGTCGAAGTTATCATACATTCTGGTCTGTCTGTCCATTACGTTACCTCCATCCTACTAACTATATAAAGATTATATCATTTTTACCGGTATGCTGACAATAACAAATCATGGAACTCCACAAAACTATCACATGAACTAGCCCTGAATCAGCTCTTCGGCCTTGGCAAACGCCGCTGAAACCTTAGACGGATCCTTTGCACCTGCCTGTGCCATGTCAGCCTTGCCGCCGCCACCGCCGCCAGCAGCTGCTGCAACTTCCTTGATCATCTTTCCGGCGTGAAGTCCCTGCTCTACCAGATCGTCCGTCAGGGAAACCAGGAAAGTCACCTTGCCGCCGGAAACTGCTGCGAATACCATAGCCACGCCCTTGTTGTCAGCTTTGATCTGGTCAGAAAGTCCGCGAAGATCGTTGATGCTGTAATCTGCGAACTCCTTAGCGATCAGCTTGATGCCGTTCACATCCTTTGCTTCTTCCAGCAGGCTTCCGGAGCCTTTGCTGATTTCAGCCTTCTTCATTTCTTCAATCTCTTTTTTCAGAGCCTTGACCTCATCCATCAGCGACGCACTGCGGTCGATCAGCGTATCCTTCTTCGCCTTCAATGCATGTGCAGCATCAGCGATAAGAGCCTCATCTTCTGTGTATTTGTTCAGCACGCCCTGACCGGTCACGGCTTCAATTCTCCGCACGCCGGAAGCAACGCCTGCCTCGCTGAGGATATGGAATGCACCGATCTGTCCTGAGTTTTTAACATGAGTACCGCCGCAGAATTCTTTGCTGTAATCTCCGATGGAAACCACTCTTACTTCATCGCCGTATTTTTCTCCGAAGAGAGCTGTAGCGCCTTCCTTCGAAGCGTCTTCAATGGATTTGACTTCCGTCGTCACATCGATGAACATGCTGATCTGCTCATTGACGCGCGCTTCTACCGCTGCGATCTCTTCCGGCGTCATAGCCTGGAAATGGTTGAAGTCGAACCGCAGACCGTCTTCCGTCACAGAGGATCCTGCCTGCTTTACGTGTTCGCCCAGCGTTTCCTGCAAAGCCTTGTGCAGCAAATGGGTCGCTGTATGGTTGGCAGCAGTCTTGTTTCTGCGCGGGATCAACACCTGACACTCTGCTTTTTCTCCTGTTTTCAGGGTGCCGCTGGTCACTTTTACTTTATGGATGAATACATTATTTGTCTTGGTCACGTCGATGATCTCAGCTTCACCGTCAGCAGTCCGGATCACACCGGCGTCAGCAGCCTGACCACCGCTTTCTGCGTAGAACGGTGTTTCATCCAGGATCACGCGGCATGTCTCGCCCTCGCCTGCTGCATCTGCATTGCCTTCTGTGCCAATGATCGCTTTGATGAGGCCTGTATCAAACAGCGTTTCGTATCCGGTGAAGTTTGTCTCGCCTTCCACGGAAAGCTCTGCATTTACTTCATCCCAGCCTGCATCATCCATTTCCTGTTCCGCCTGGGAACGCTTTTTCTGTTCTTCCATAGCCTTTTCGAAGCCGTCCAGGTCGATCTCATAACCGGACTCTTCCAGGATCTCCCGTGTCAGGTCGATCGGGAAACCGTAGGTATCGTGCAGCTTGAACGCCTTTTCGCCGTCAAGCGTTTTGCTTCCTTCTGTTTTCAGCTCGTCCATGTAGGAATTGATGATCTTCATGCCCTGATCAATGGTGGATGCGAATTTTTCTTCTTCGACAGCGATGACTTTTTTGATCATATCGCGGCGCTGTTTCAGCTCCGGATACGCATCGCCGGAAGTTTCGATCACCTTTTCGGAAAGCTCCGCCAGGAACGGTCCTTCGATACCCAGGATCCGGCCGTGACGCGCTGCACGTCTGATGAGACGGCGCAGTACATATTCTCTGCCTTCGTTACCCGGCAGAATAGAATCGCCGATCATAAACGTCATGGAGCGCAGATGATCCGTGATAATACGGATGGAAATGTCCGTTTCTGCTTCCCCGTCCTTATATTCAACTCCGGATTTAGCCACTACTGCATCCAGGATATATTTGATAGTATCTACGTCGAAAATGGATTCTACACCCTGCATGATGCACGCCAGACGTTCGATCCCCATACCTGTATCGATGTTAGGATGAGCCAGATCGCTGTAGTTCCCTTCATCGTCGCGGCTGAACTGTGTGAACACATGGTTCCAGAACTCAACGTAACGGTCGCAGTCACATCCCGGCTTGCAGTCCGGGTTATCGCAGCCGTATTTCTCGCCGCGGTCAAAATAGATTTCAGAGCACGGACCGCATGGACCAGTCCCGATCTCCCAGAAGTTATCATCCTTGCCCAGACGCACGATCCTCTCTTCAGGCATGCCGATAACATCGCGCCAGATGGCATAAGCGTCGTCATCGTTTTCATATACGGTAGCCCAGAGTCTGTCCGTCGGCATTTTCAGTACTTTCGTAATGAATTCCCAGCCCCAGGTCAGGGATTCTTTCTTAAAGTAATCTCCGAAAGAAAAGCTTCCCAGCATTTCGAAGAATGTACCGTGTCTGGAAGTATATCCTACGTTTTCGATATCGCCGGTACGAATGCACTTCTGGCAGGTGGTCATGCGCTTGCTCGGCGGTGTTTCGATTCCTGCAAAGTACGGCTTCAGCGGCGCCATACCTGAATTTATGATAAGAAGACTTTTATCGTTCTGCGGGATCAGCGGAAAACTCTGTCTCCGGTAATGCTCCTTAGATTGGTAAAAGCTCAAAAATAATTCTCTGATTTCATTCAGTCCTAATTTTTCCATGTAAAATTCTCCTCCCGGAAATTTGTGTATATTTGTGTATAAAAACATACATAGATTATAATGCCATATTTTGCACGATTTCGCAAGAGGTAAAAACATTGTGTGTTGCCCTCCCCTAACTTTTTTAGTATAATAGAGATGTTTGCGGAATCTTGTCGAAAACCACAGCTGACAGCAGGTTTTCCCGCGATACCCGTGCCGGATGGATTTCGCATAAAGTATGGAACAGAACTTATGGAATATGGAGTAAAGTAGAACATGAAAATCGGTGATTTTGCTAAGAAGTATGGCCTGAACATCACGACGGTGCGCTACTATGTGGAGCGTGCCCTGCTGACACCGGAACGGAAAAACAATCAGTATGTATTCACACCCTCATGCATGGAAGACATGGAGAAGATTTTGAAATATAAATCCTTTCGCTTTTCGCTGGAAGAAATCGAGCTTCTCTTTTTCCTGGAAAAAACCACAAAATTCCGGGATGAAACCGTGCTTGGGATTTTTTCGCGTCTTTTGAAGCAGAAACAGGCAGAACTAGAAAAAGAAGAAGAAAAAATACACGATACCATCGGAGAGCTGAAAGCAGAGATCCGCAGCTTTTCTCAGATCAACTACGAACTGGATCACAGCGCCAACGGCATTCCCTTTACATTCCTGCCCTATCTGGCATGCCCGGACTGCGGCAGACCCCTCAAACTGGAATCAGCCAGCATCAGCGACAATAAAATATGTGACGGTGAATTCCTCTGCGAATGCGGCTACAAGAATGAACTGAAAGACGGCGTTATCCTGTGCGACGGCTATGCAGAGGACACCCCGTTCAAAGCATTTGAAAACATCGATCTGGTGTCCGCTGTCACGGAAGAACTGGGTAACGAATTCCGCACACTGATCGACAAGACATACATGTGGATGTACCACCAGATGACGGATCACGTGGATATGGAGGGAAGCATCAACATCATGGGAGGACCGTTTTCCGGCAATTATTTCTCGCGTTACTGCCAGAAGTTCAGCCGGGACGCTATTTTCATCATCAACGATCCATCGTTGAAACGGATCCGCAAGCTGCAGGAGTACATGAAGGAATTCGACTGCCAGACGGTGTATCTGGCTGGAGATCTGAACCGGCTGCCACTGCGCGAAAACTCTATCGATGTGTACCTGGATGATTTTTCGTCCAACAACTGCATCTTCACATACAACAAGAGCCAGTACGATAAGATCACACCACTGATTCGCAAAACCGGATGTGCCGTCGGCCTCTTTGCAGACTATCGAAAATGTCCTAAGAGCCTGCGGACTTTCCAGGAAGATCAGCCTGATTTCATCCCGGAAAAGATGACCTTTGCTCATGTTAAAGCCGATCTTTTAGAAGGCGGTATGGAGATTGACGATCAGAAACAGATCGGAAGCACCACCGGCAAGGAAAAGCAGTTCCAGCGCCAGGTCGGAAACGAAACCATTGGTCTTATGGGATACCGGGCGATCAAATAAATGTCTGCGCTTATATCAACAGGAGGTCACTGATATGCTTGCCAAGGATTCACGTATCCTGAAAGAAAACGAATTCCACCCTGTGCAGCTCAGGGTGTTTTTTGTTATGATCACGTTATATACATTTTATTTTACATGCAACAACAATCTGGGCGTGGCTGCCGACAGGATCCAGCAAAGCTTTGATCTGTCCAACGCCACCTTCGGGATCTTGTTTACCATCTTTACACTGGGCTTCGGTCTGGGACAGTTTTTCTCCGGCTACCTGGGCGACCGGTACAGTCCGAAACTGCTCATGTTTCTTGGAGCCATCGGCGCGACGGCAGCCAATATCGGCTTCGGTCTCTCCTCCGGGATGAAACCGTTTGCTATCTTCTGGGCGATCAATGCGGTGTCCCTGTCTATGGGGTGGTCTCCGGGCTGCAGCGTGCTCTTCCGCTGGATCCCGCAGAAACGCTGGGGGTTGTTCATGGGTCTGTTTGACGCTTTCGCTTTTCTGGGCGGTATCATCATCTATCCGGTGGCAGGTTTTGCTATCACATTTCTCAGCTGGCGCGCGGCGTTTTTCCTCCCTGCCCTGCTGCTTCTCATGTGGTCGGTGGTATTTTGTATTTATGTAAAGGATACGCCCCAGCAGTACGGTTTTACGGTGGAGTGGGAGCATAGCGGCGTTTCGGATGCAAAGGATCCGGCTTCGGCTTCCGGAGATGCAAAGGATTCTGCAAAGACGTCGGCTTCCGATACGGTATGCCTGCGTGACTACGCTGATGTGATGAAGCATCCGGCCATCCTGCTGACCGCTCTTGCTACTATTTGCAGCCAGTTTGTTCGCTGGGGGCTTGTCAACTGGATCGTCAAGATCCTTATTACGCCGTGCTCTGTAGATGCTCCCGGCCTTGCTGAAAGTGCCGGAGGCGGACTCTTTGCAGGAAGCCAGTCGGGTGGTTTCGGAATGGCTCTGATGGCAGCTACCATTGCGGCATCGGCCATGCACTGGGGCGGTGCGTTTTTTTCCATCGCACTGGGACACATTTCAGATACTGTCTTTCACGGAAGCCGCTGGCAGACTATCTTGATGGGATTTCTCGTAAGCACGGCAGGTCTTCTGATCATATACTTTTGGGGGCTTCGGATCCTGATGCTCCCGGGCGGCGTCGTTATTCTGGGAGCACTGCTATTCTTTGCAGGAGGTTGTATCCAGGGAGTTCAGGCTCCCCTCTTTAATCTGCCGGGAGATATCCTGGGAACCCGGCTGGGAGGCACCGGAGTGGGTATTGTCAACGGTTGGTCATACCTGGGAGCATCCTTTGCAGGAATCTCGCTGGGCGCCATGATGGATGCGTTCGGACTTACATCCTGCCTGCTGCTGATGGCTGGAATTTCACTGGCGGGAGCTGTTGTGACCGCCGTGCTTCGCAGATAAGGGTGGATTTTATTCATTTCGGGATTGCTTTTATCTGGAAGCTAATGTATACTATAAGAGTATTCTGAATTTATAGATTGATTACCGTAGCCTATGGATCAATTTTTAACTTTTGATTCATACGCTGCGGTTTTTTTATCGGTAGATCTGAAGGAAATTTTTTAAGGAGGTACAGATCTATGTGCAATGGTACTGTTAAGTGGTTCAATGAGCAAAAAGGATTTGGATTCATTTCCAACGATGAGGGTGGTGCTGATATATTCGTTCACTTCTCTTCCATCATGGCGGACGGATTCAAGACTCTCAAGGAAGGTCAGAAAGTAACGTTCGAAATTGAAGAAGATCCACACAACAATGGCAAGTCACGTGCTGCCAACGTATGTGTTGTAGAATAAGAAACACGAAGAACAGGAAACCCCGCTTCCGGCATGTGTCTTGATTGACGATGCGCCGAAGCGGGGTTTTGCGTTTAGAGTGCTATGTTATATTTGTAGATACGCCGCATATTCGAATGAAATAACATCTGCCTTAGCATCTTTTAGCAGCGATAAAAACCACTCAGGATCATGACTGATCTTTTTTAAAATCGTATCATGCGCCCGATCCTGAACTTGATGACTTTCATATCTAGTAATTGTTTTACTTCCCCATCCTAACAAGATACAAAGATCCTTTTGAGTAATACCGTACTGCTTTCTAATAGCAACGATTTCAGCAGAAGTTAAAAGTCCTTCTGATTCGCGATAAGCATCCTTTAGACGCATATCATTCTCTTGCATCTGCTGTTCATTCATATATAATTCTTCTGCTCTATCACAATATAAATACAATGCGTCATATTCTACTGTTTTCCCTTTAAATGTCGCTTTTTCATCAACGAGAACTGTTTTTACTTCATGCTCTTCCATACAACACATACACAAACATGTTTTGCTTTTTATTGTTTTCATATTCATGGGAACACCTCCTAAGATTTTCTGTATGGAAACATTTCGGGGGTAAAGGCTTCTCGTATAACTCATTTTCGTTGTCTTTCATTATATAAGTATCAATTGATACTTATATCTTATTCTTTTTTACCTGTTGTCAACAAATCTATATTTTCCCTTCCCATGTCCTGACACTGGTTCAATGATACCTGCCTGCACTAAATTAGACAGCAGCTTGGATGTCCCGGAGCTTTTTAGTCCAAGCAGATCCATCGCTGCGCTTCTGCCAAAGATCCCATCGTAACCGTATTCATGGAACAATCTCTGGATATGAACATTGGTCCGTGCAGAAAAATTTGCGGATTTTGGAGAAGGAAGCGCTTCAATGTCCGCTTTTTTCTCCTCAAAATACACTTTTTCCGATTGAATGTCCACTTTTTTCTCTTCCATATACACTTTTTCGTCCGTCCAGAGTCCGCTTACATGTAAAGTCCGATTTTGAAGTGGATGATTTTCTTCTAAAAGAAGATTTCTCAAAAATATCTCGAGGTACTCGGTCGTCTCATGGATCCCCTTTTGCAGATCCGTATAGTTCGCACGAACAAGAGCATTCCTGAAATACCATGCATTTTCTGCAAAAATATCATTCGTTGCAGCAAAGCCCAGCGACCTTAAGTATTTAATAAAAAACACCGCGGTCGTTCTCGTATTACCCTCTCCAAAGATATGGATCTGCCACAACCTGGAAATAAATGAAGCAAGAT
>NZ_JACRWC010000092.1 GCF_014306095.1 Lentihominibacter faecis | reverse complement strand
AGACAGGCTGACTCCGCGCTTCTGGAACCAGGATTATTAAGGGAGGCGACTATTTGATGACACATTCTACAGCTTTAAATTACAAAGCGATCGTACGGATCCTCGGCACGATCCTGTTCATTATAGGCATTTCCATGATCATACCATGGCTTTACGCTGAATTTGCAAAAGAACCGGAATCTGCCCGTGCATTTCGGATCTGTGCTCCGATCACTGCCGTCTTCGGACTTCTCATCATGGTCACGATCAAAAATCATACGGTAAAATTCCGTTCTCGTGAAGGATATCTAGTCGTTGCTCTCTGCTGGCTCATCGCTTCGATCGCCGGAGCATTCCCTTACTATATTTCAGGACATGCGGGGAATTTTCTCGATGCGATCTTCGAGTCTACAGCCGGCTTTACAACAACCGGATGCACCTCCATCAATGCAGAATATACCGAGCAGAGTCTCGTACTGTGGAAAGCGATCTCTCACTGGCTTGGCGGCATGGGGATCCTGGTTTTCGTCATTTCCATCCTGCCTGCACTGGGGATAAACGGGCAGTATATCGCACGCGCCGAATCGCCCGGCCCTGTTCTGGAAAAAATGACAGTGCGCATGAGCGATTCTGCCAAGATCCTCTATCTGACATACTTTACATTCACAGCACTGGAATTCATACTGCTGATGCTTTCAGGCAAAATGCCGGTATTCGATGCAGCTGTCAATACCATGGGAAGCATCAGTACCGGAGGACTGGTGGTTCATCCGGCAGGGATCATTCACTACGACAGTCTTTATGTGGAAATCGTGATTTCTGTTTTCTGCATCCTGTCGTCAGTCAACTTCGTGTTGTATCACTACCTGATCACAGGGAAACCGGGATATCTGTTTAAAGACATCGAACTGAGGGTATATCTGTGTATCATTGCTATTGCTGTCTGCATCTGTACTGCCAACCTCGTATTTGTAGATGGTCTTGCCCCTGGTTCTGCACTGCGGGAATCCTTCTTCCAGGTAGTCAGCATGGCTACGACTACGGGATACGTTCGCGACACCAGCATCCTGTGGCCTGCCACATGCCAGATCATCATGATCGCCCTGCTGTTTATCGGAGGCTGCTCAGCTTCCACAGCCGGATCCATCAAAGTCGTTCGTATCATCGTTATGATGAAGCTGATCTGGCGCGGATGCATCAAAAGGATCCACCCAAGATCTGTTGTCGCTGTAAAACTGGGAGACAGCTCCATGTCCGTTTCTCTGGTTACAGGGATCACCACATTTATTTTCACCTACCTGGGCGTGTTCTTCATTTCCGCTGTCGTCCTCTCCCTGCAGGGGCTCGATATGGAGACCACTTTTACCACGACACTGGCTATGCTGTCCAATACGGGGATCGCATTCGGAGAAACATCATCCATCATCAATTTCTCCTTCTTCCACCCACTGCTGAAGCTGTATCTCAGCGCACTGATGATAATCGGCAGGCTGGAGCTTTTCACGATCCTGATCCTGTTCACCAGGAACTTCTGGGGCAGAGCGCGTTAAGCCGTACAGCTCCGCAGATCCTTTGCAGAAAACTCCGGCGGAAATCCTGTATCAAACTGCAAAAGCTGCACATCCTAACAGCATAGGAGGTGCAGCTTTTTTATGAAAGTAAAAGATTTGATGAGTACCAATATTTCCTGTATCACGGAAGGGTCGTCCGTTTCTCACATCGCACAGCAGATGCAAAGGGAGGATGTGGGAAGCCTTCCGGTCTGCAGCCAGCAGGGACAGCTTCTCGGCATGGTCACAGATCGCGATCTAGTGCTGCGCGCACTGGCAAGGAGCATTGACGATCTATCCTCTCTCACAGCGAAAGATATCATGTCCCTTCATCCCGTCACCATCACACCTGACATGGACAGTCACGACGCTGCTCTTGTATTTTCGTCCCACAGGATACGCCGTCTGCCTGTCACTGAAAACGAAAAGCTGGTCGGCATGCTTTCCCTGGGTGATCTGGCCAGCCGGCCGGTCTGCATCGATGAAGCGGGAGATGTACTGTCCGCTGTCAGTCTTGCCCCTGGTATGGACTGAAATCTGCCAGCAGAAAATCGATTTCGCCGCGGTCTGTATTTACATTATCAACAAAAATGCGAACAGTATCACCAAGCTTATAGACTTTGCCGTTTCTCCGTCCTTTTAGTAAATATTGTTCTGCATCATAATCATAGTAATCATCATACAGGCTGTCGATCCGCACCAGGCCTTCCACGGTATTTTCCAGCTGCACGTACAGCCCAAATCCTGTCACTCCGCTGATGATCCCGTCGAACACTTCTCCGATATGATATGACATGTATTCCGCTTTTTTCATTTTTTCCACTTCACGTTCTGCTTCGATGGCTTTTCGCTCCGCTGCAGAGGAAATGTCTGCAGCTTCCGCAGCAGCCTTCGCAAAGTGTTTGATCAGTTTCCCATCTACACCGTGATGCAGCACTTCCTTGATGATCCTGTGGATCATCAGATCCGGATAACGGCGGATCGGCGACGTGAAGTGGCAGTAGTACTTCAAAGCCAGTCCGAAATGTCCTTCACAAGATGTGCTGTAATAAGCCTTCTGCATGGAACGCAGCGTCACAGAACTGACTACGTTTTCGCACGTCTTTCCCTTGACCTGTTCCAGGATACTGCTGATGGCACGCGGATGGATCGATGACCTGTTTCCACGAAGCATGATCCCGAAGCTGCGCAGAAAAATCTTCAGTTTTTCGAGTTTTTCTGTCTCCGGCTTTTCGTGAACACGATATAAAAACGGGACTTCCATCCAGTAAAAATGCTCCGCTACAGTCTCATTTGCCAGAAGCATGAACTCTTCGATCATTTTATTCGCCGATCTTCTCTGTGCGATCTCAACAGATACCGGGATCCCCTTATCGTTCAGGCGGATCTCAGACTCATCCAGGTCAAAATCGATGCTGCCCCTCTCTCGCCGTTTTTCTTCCAGTTTCACAGCCAGTTTATGCATGGCGAGAAGATCGTCCTGAAATGGCTCGTATTTCCTGCCCAGCTGCCATTTTCCATCTTCCAGCAGATCCGAAACATCGTCGTAGACAAACCGGGCTGCCGAGCGGATCACGCTTTCATAAATCTCATGATTCACCATCGTGCCCTCGGGCGTCAGCTCCATATCTACCGAAAGCGTCAGTCGATCTTCATATGGATTCAGACTGCAGATATCATTGGACAGTGCCTTTGGGAGCATAGGGATCACCTGGTTGAGCAGGTACACGCTAGTCCCTCTTTTTAGCGCTTCCTTATCCAGCGGGCCGTCTTCCTTTACATAATGAGAAACATCTGCTATATGCACACCCAGCATATAATTGCCATTAGGCAGTACATCCAGCGAAACAGCGTCGTCAAAATCCTTAGAATCCGCCCCGTCTATCGTAAATATATGTTTGCCGCGCAGATCTTTTCGGTTCTGGATATCTTCCTGCCGCACACCCTGCCGTTTCATAGCCTTAGCTTCTGCATTGGCTCTGCTTGGAAAGGTTTCTCTCATATCATACGTTCTGGCTATGGCTTTGATGTCGCCTCCCGGCTGCCCCGCACGACTGATGATCTCTGAGATCCGCCCTTCTGCACTATTGTGCTGATCCGGATAACGGGTGATCTGAACAACTACCTTGTCTCCCTTTTTCGCACCGGAAAAATCTTTTTTACGAATAAAAATGTCTTCTTTCTGCTTTTTGCTTTCAGGGATCACAAATCCGAATTTCTTGCTTTTATCAAATGTCCCCACTACTTCTGTCGTATTGCGATGAAGCACCTTCGTGATGATCGCCTCCGGGGAATCTCTCCACAAATATTCCGGGATCAGGTCGATCTCCACTTCATCCCCGTTCATGGCACCGTGCATGGATCCTGCCGCGATAAACACATCATCTTCTATGTCGTCACATGCGACAAATCCAAACCCTTTTCGGTGTTTACTCAAAATTCCTGTATATGTATGTCTCTTTTTCTTTTTTGCCATTTCCCTCACCTCACTTACTTGTTCTATTGTACAGCAGAAAAGGCGGCAATGCCACCTTTTATCTGTTAGTTCTTGTTTGTTCTGTTCTCTGTTTTGTCGCCATCGACCGCATCCTTCATGTCGTCCACAGCTTTTTCTGCGCCGTCTTTCATTTCATCCATTGCCGAGCCGTCATCGGTACCCTTTGTTTCCTCGTCATGATTCAGGGTTTCTTCCGTAACGGTTCCGTTTTCTGTGTCCTGGTCCGATTTTTTCTCTCCGCATCCTGCGAATGCCAGAAGTGCAACACAAAGCAGCAGAACTGCAAATACTCTGATTTTCTTCATAGCTCTTCTCCTCTCTTTTTCTTCTAGTATCTGCAAAGAAAGAACAAGTTATGCTCGCCAGTTTTTGTTTTTTTGATGCAAAGCGCCCGGCGGAGCCTTTGCATCAAAAAGATGAAAAAATCCTGCATCGCAAAACCGCAATGCAGGATTTTAAAATTCGAATTTTTACTGATGTAACATCTTCTCTTAGAAGGAGATGAGTCCGCCGATCTGTACGAATAACGGTGCGAATACAACGGATACGATAGTCATCAGCTTGATCAGGATGTTGATGGACGGACCGGAAGTATCCTTGAACGGGTCACCTACGGTGTCGCCTACAACTGCAGCTTTGTGGGAATCAGATCCCTTGCCGCCGAAGTGCCCTTCTTCGATGTACTTCTTCGCATTGTCCCATGCGCCGCCTGCGTTAGCCATCATGATAGCCAGCAGAACACCAGAGGACAGAGCACCGGCCAGCATACCTCCCAGAGCTTCTACGCCCAGCAGGATACCGATCAGCAGCGGTGCGATGATTGCCATCAGACCAGGAACGATCATTTCCTTCAGAGCAGCTCTTGTGGAAATGTCTACGCAGTTAGCATAGTCAGGCTTGGAAGTACCTTCCATGATTCCCTTGTCGGAACGGAACTGTCTTCTTACTTCTTCGATCATCTGGTTTGCAGCACGTCCTACGGAGTTCATAGTGAACGCGGAGAACATGAACGGCAGCATAGCTCCGATGAACAGACCAACGATTACGATCGGCTGAAGCAGGCTGATATCTTCGATCTTAGCAACTTCAGAGAAGGATGCGAACAGAGCCAGAGCTGTCAGAGCCGCAGAACCGATCGCGAATCCCTTACCGATAGCAGCCGTTGTGTTACCAACGGAGTCCAGCTTGTCCGTGATCTCTCTTACGTGTTCCGGCAGTTCGGACATTTCTGCGATACCGCCGGCGTTATCGGATACCGGACCATAAGCGTCAACGGCAACTGTCATACCAGTTGTGGACAGCATACCTACAGCAGCCAGTGCGATACCGTAAAGACCAGCTGTTGCATATGCTGCAACGATTGCTACAGCGATGCACAGGATCGGCAGTACTGTGGACAGCATGCCTACGCCCAGACCACTGATAATAGTTGTAGCGGAACCAGTCTGTGACTGTTCTGCGATTTTCTTAACGGATTTGTAATCTCCGGAAGTGTAAACTTCTGTGATTTTACCAATAGCAATGCCGACTACCAGACCAGCGATGATCGCAATAGCATAATTAAAGCTTCCCAGCATTGCCTTCGATAAGATGATCGTAGCGATAACTACGATAATACCGGAAACGTATGTACCCAGGTTCAGAGCGTTAGCAGGGTTGGAACCTTCCTTGCCTCTAACCATGAAGATACCGATTACCGATGCAATGATGCCGATGCCGGACAGAACCAGCGGGAACATTGCTGCAGCCGTTTCATTGAACAGGCCGCCGGAGTTTGCAGCTGCAACAGCTGCCAGAGTAACAGCGGAAATGATAGATCCTACATAGGATTCAAACAGGTCGGAACCCATTCCTGCAACGTCACCTACGTTGTCGCCTACGTTATCTGCGATAACGGCAGGGTTTCTCGGGTCGTCTTCCGGGATTCCGGCTTCTACTTTACCTACCAGGTCAGCACCTACGTCAGCAGCCTTCGTGTAGATACCGCCGCCAACTCTTCCGAACAGAGCCATGGAGGATGCACCCAGACCAAAGCCTGTTACACATTCTACCACTGTTGTCAGATCCAGTACGCACAGAACCACGCCCAGACCAAACAGACCAAGTCCTGTAACGGCAAGACCCATAACTGCTCCGGAACGGAATGCGATCTTCAGAGCCTTGTTCATACCAGACTCTTCTGCAGCGTATGCTGTTCTTACGTTACCCAGCGTAGCCACCTTCATACCGAAGAAGCCTGCCAGTACAGACAGCAGCGCACCGCACACATACAAGATACCGGTGATCCAGCTGATAAAGAATCCGATCAGCAGGAACAGGACTGCGATAACGATGACCATGACCTTGTACTCTCTGGCCAGGAATGCCATCGCACCTTCGCGGATGAATCCCGCGATTTCCTTCATCCGGTCGTTGCCTTCATCGGCTTTGCTGATCCATGAAGCAAGGCCAACAGCAACTACCAGTCCAATAATTGCCGCAACAACGGCAATAATTGCTAAACCATTCATTGATAATACCTCCCTCTCGCTTCCAATACGACTAGAAAAGGCGCGTTTCCGCGCCTTTCTAATCGTTTGCAACCGAAATATTAAAATAAATTAATTAGAAACTAAATTAACGTTCGTGCCTTTTATGCAGTAATATTTACTACTCCAGCGCAACAAGTACCAGTGACAGTACGATAAACAGTACTGCGGTCACTGTTGAGATCTTGCTGAGCAAACCTTCGTATCCCTGGCTTTTCTTCTTGCCGAAGAGCTGTTCCGCCCCTCCGCCGATGGATCCAGACAGTCCTGCACTGTTGCTGGACTGAAGCAGGATACTGATAGTAAGAATCACGCTGACTACTGCAAGCACAATTTTCAGAGCTAAACTCATATCTATTCCTCCTCGTAATCTAACCATTTGAGTTTATCACAGCATTTCTCAAAAATCAATCACTTTACTGATTGAAATTACTTCTTTTTGATATTATAGAACGCATCCTTGCCTGCATACTGTGCCGTGAAGTCTAAAAGTTCTTCAATACGGAGCAGCTGATTGTACTTGGCGATACGATCCGTTCTGGACAGAGAACCCGTCTTGATCTGTCCTGCGTTAAGACCTACTACGATATCTGCGATCGTTGTATCTTCCGTTTCACCGCTTCTGTGGGAAACGACTGCAGTGTATCCGGCTTTCTTAGCCATTTCGATCGCATCGAAAGTTTCCGTCAGGGTTCCGATCTGGTTTACCTTGATCAGAATGGAGTTTGCGATACCCTTTTCGATACCTTCTGCCAGTCTCTGTGTATTTGTCACGAACAGATCGTCTCCTACCAGCTGGATCTTGCCGCCCAGTCTGTCAGTCAGGATCTTCCATCCATCCCAGTCATCTTCTGCCAGACCGTCTTCGATGGAAATAACAGGATACTTGTCACAGAGCATTTCATAGTACGCAACCATTTCTTCTGCAGTTCTGCTTACGCCTTCGCCTGTCAGGTTGTAAATATCGTTTTCTGCATCATAGAATTCACTTGCAGCAACGTCCAGTGCGATCCTTACATCATCTCCCGGCTTGTAACCAGCCTTTTCGATGGCTTCGATGATCACCTGGATCGCTTCTTCGTTTGTGGACAGGTTCGGTGCGAATCCGCCTTCATCACCAACTGCAGTGTTCATGCCCTTGCCCTTCAGTACGCTCTTCAGGTTGTGGAATACTTCCGCACCCATTCTCAGAGCTTCTCTGAATGTTGGAGCGCCTACCGGCATGATCATGAATTCCTGGATATCCACAGTGTTGTCCGCATGGGAACCGCCGTTTAAAATGTTCATCATCGGCGTCGGCAGTACTTTGCCGTTTACACCGCCCAGGTACTGGAAGAGCGGAAGGCCTACCGATTCAGCCGCAGCTCTTGCAACAGCCATAGACACGCCCAAGATCGCATTCGCGCCCAGCTTGCCTTTGTTCGGCGTTCCGTCCAGTTCGATGAGAGTCTTGTCCAGACCAACCTGGTCAAAAGCATCCCATCCCAGGATCTTCTCAGCAATGATATCATTTACGTTTTCTACTGCTTTCAGAGTACCTTTGCCTAGGTATCTGGATTTATCTCCATCACGGAGTTCTACTGCTTCGTGTACACCTGTGGATGCGCCGGATGGCACGATCGCTCTGCCGATGGAACCATCTTCCAGCAGCACTTCAACTTCTACGGTCGGATTTCCTCTGGAATCCAGGACCTCTCTTGCTACTACATCTTCAATATAAGACATGTTCTGTTCCTCCTTTAAAAATCAATGATTTCCATGAAATCTTTAGGCTTCAGGCTGGCTCCGCCTACTAAAGCGCCGTCGATCTCGTCCATGTTCATGATCTCAGTTGCATTGGCCGGCTTAACGCTTCCGCCATACTGAATGATCACTTCATCGGAAACCTCTTCTCCGTAAAGTTCGATAAGCGTCTTACGGATAAACGCACACATTTCCTCTGCCTGATCCGGTGTTGCTGTTCTTCCCGTTCCGATTGCCCAGATCGGTTCGTATGCGATCACCAGTTTTTTTACGTCCGCAGCGTCGATGCCTTCCAGATCAGCCTTGATCTGACCGCCCACCACATCAAACGCCTTGTCGGCATCCCGTTCTTCCAGGCTTTCGCCTACGCACAGGATCGGACGGATCGGTCCTTCAAAGAGCTTTTTCAGCTTCTTGTTCACCGTTTCGTCTGTCTCTCCAAAATACTGTCTTCTCTCAGAATGTCCTACGATGCAGAAATCCACGCCGATCTCTTCCAGCATGGAAACAGAGATTTCTCCGGTAAAAGCACCTTCATCTGCGAAGTGTACATTCTGCGCACCAACTTTGATTTCCGTTCCTGCAAAGGCTTCTTTCAGAGCTTCCAGGTTTGTGAACGGAGCACAGATGGCTGTCTGCACGTCAGTATCCTTGTAAAGCTCACGAAATTCTTCTGCAAAAGCGATTGCTTCAGCCTTTGTCTTGAACATTTTCCAGTTTCCTGCAATAAATGGTATCCTCATGATTATTTGTCCTCCAAACATGCTATTCCCGGCAGTTCTTTTCCCTCTAAGAATTCAAGGGAAGCACCGCCACCTGTTGATATATGTGTCATTTTGTCAGCAAGTCCGAACTGTTCTACAGCCGCAGCGGAATCTCCTCCGCCGATCACTGTCACGGCATCGCCGTCTGCCAGAGCCTGTGCGATCGCTTTTGTCCCTGCCGCGAAATTCGGCATTTCAAATACGCCCGCCGGACCATTCCATACGATGGTTTTGGCTTCTGCCAGTTTCTTCGTATAAAGCTCCACGGTTTTCGGACCAATGTCCATTCCCATCATATCTGCAGGGATCTTGTCCCGGTCGCAGACGATCTGCGGACTGTCATTGTTGAATTCCTTTGCACAAACCGTGTCTACCGGAAGGAGAAATTCCACTCCGGCATCCTCTGCTTTTTTCATGATATCCCGTGCCAGATCCAGGCTTTCTTCATCGAGGATCGATGTTCCGATCTCAAATCCCATGGCTTTGAAGAATGTATAGCTCATGCCGCCTCCTATCATCAGGGCGTCTACCTTCCCGATGAGATTTTCCATCACAGGGATCTTGTCTCCTACCTTTGCACCGCCCATGATAGCGATAAACGGTCTTGCCGGGTCTTCCAGCGCATCACCCAGGAACTTTACTTCCTTTTCGATGAGGAATCCGGATACGCTAGGCAGATATGACGCGATACCTGCTGTGGAGCAGTGAGCACGGTGCGCGGTACCAAACGCATCATTGACAAAAACATCTCCCAGAGATGCCAGCTGACCGGTAAACGGCTCCTGGTTCTTTGTCTCTTCTGCTCTGTAGCGCACGTTTTCCAAAAGCATCACCTGTCCCGGAGCAAGTGCTTCTGCAGCTGCCTTCACGCTGTCATCTACGACTACCGGCGATTTAGCAAACACGACATCCTGCTTCAGCAGTTCTGAAAGTCTGTCAGCAACCGGCTGCAGTGAAAACTCCGGTTTTGGCTCACCCTTTGGTCTGCCCATGTGGGACATCAGGATCACTTTGGCGTTCTGCTCGATCAGATACTCGATCGTAGGCAGTGCTGCCGTAATTCTTCTGTCGTCCGTTATCTTTCCATCCTGCATCGGAACGTTAAAATCACACCGTACCAGGACTTTCTTCCCGGATACATCGATGTCTCTCACGGTTTTTTTCATTTCTTCTCACCATCCTTTTAACAACAGTCAGCAGTCGGTACGAAAATACCGACTGCTATTTTTTTCTGTTTCCTGCAAAGCGCTCTCGCGGGATCCCGCTTCACGCCCTGCGCTGTGCCATGCGGCCGTGCTTCTTATGCATCAGCGTTGTCCACATGGTACATGTGCCTGATCAGCTCGAGGACCTTTGTAGAGTAACCGTATTCGTTGTCATAGAAAGCGATCAGCTTGAAGAACTTGTCGTTCAGCTGGATTCCTTCTCTGGCATCGAAGATCGATGTATGCGGATCTGCGATGAAGTCGCTGGAAACAACTTCGTCATCAATATACTCGATAACGCCCTTCATAGGTCCTTCTTCGGAAGCTTCCTTGATCTTTCTGCAGATCTCTTCATAGCTTGCCGACTCTTTTAACTGAATATTTACATCGATCACCGACACATCGTTGGTCGGAACTCGATAAGCGATCCCTGTCATTCTGCCTACGAGAGACGGGATAACCAGACCTACAGCCTTGGCTGCGCCTGTGCTGGTCGGAATGATATTGCCAAAGGCAGATCTTCCCGTTCTCCAGTCTTTCAGAGATCTTGCGTCTACTACCTTCTGCTTCGCAGTTGCGGCATGGATCGTGGACATAAGTCCCTGTTCGATGCCCCAGTTATCTTCGATTACTTTGCAGACAGGTGCCAGACAGTTTGTAGTACAAGACGCATTGGATACGATCGTCATATCCTTCGTGTATTCGTCGTGGTTTACACCCATAACGAATGTCGGCGTCGTCTTGTCCTTGGCAGGTGCTGTGATGATAACCTTCTTCGCACCCTGATTGATATGTACCATAGCTTTCTCGGTCGTGTTGTACGCACCGGTACCTTCTACGATATATTCGGCACCACATTCAGACCAAGGGATATTGGCTGCATCGCTTTCACTGTACACTGGAACCCTCTTTCCATCGATGATGATCCCATCTTCATAAACATCAAGTTCTTTTGGAAAGCGACCGAATACCGTATCGTATTTCAACATGTAAACCATGTATTCCTTGTCAGCATTACGCACATTGATCCCGGCGATCTCGATCTCCGGCATATCCATCGCTGCACGAATCACTACACGTGAAATACGGCCAAATCCGCTCACTCCGATTTTAATTGCCATTTTAACATCCTCCTAACAACTAAAACAGTTTCAATAAGTAATAAGTTTAAGTAAGTTTAAGTAAGTAAATATATGCTCAACCCCTTTGGGGAAGTGCCAAAGTTAATATCTCTTCCGTTTGGAAGAGGACAGGATATGCATTTCATCCCGGTATTTTGCCACCGTTCTGCGTGAAATCTTGATGCCTTTTTCCTGAAGCATCTCCGCCATGTCCTGATCGCTGTACGGTGACTTTTGATCTTCTTTGTCAACGATCTCTTTAATGAATTCCTTGATGCTGTTGGACGAGATCCCTTCTCCCGCGCTTCCTGCCACACCGGCAGAAAAGAAATATTTGATTTCGAAAACACCTTTGCAGCACTGCATGTATTTGCCATTGATGGATCGTGATACTGTAGATTCATGGATACCCACTTCTTCGGCAATATCTTTCAGTGTCAGGGTTTTCAGGTATTTGCTTCCTTTTTCAAAGAATTCTTTCTGATAGCGTACTACCGCACTTACAACATTGTAAATCGTCTGCTTCCTCTGCTCGATGCTCTTGATGAGCCAAAGCGCCGAATTCACTCTATCCGACAGATATTTTGACAGAGCTTCATCCTTTTCTGCACTATGCAGCAGGTTCTGATAATAGGAACTTACCATCAGATGCGGTGTGCTGTTGTCATTTATGGACACGACGTATTCTTCGTCGATTTTTTCTACGATAACATCCGGAACGATGTATTTTGTCTCTCCCTGGGACGCGAATTGTCTGCCGGGTTTCGGCTCCAGCATGCGGATCACATCGCTGATCAGCTGGACTTCTCCAGTGGAGATCCCCATTTCCCGCGCGATGGTTCCCAGTCTGTTTTCTGCCAGATCCTTGAGATGGTCACGTATCACCAGTTCAAAGATCTCCGTCAGCTGCCCCTGCTGTCTCAACTGTATCAGCAGGCATTCTGCCAGATCTGACGCACCTACACCAAGCGGGTCAAATGTCTGGATCACCGAAAGCATTGCCAGAACTTCTTCTTCAGACACTCCAACAGCCTCAGCCATTTCCTTTGCAGAAGAAGTAAGATAACCATTCTCGTCCAGGGATTCAATGATATATTCTCCTATACGTGTCTCCTCATCGGAGATCCCGCAGCACTGCAGTTGAAACAACAGATGCTCCGGCAGCGTCACATCAGAGGAAACATAGCGTTCAAGAGGATCGTTCCTGTCCTCATCCGGAGTGTATTCACCCTGCCGATAGCTGATATCATCGTACTGTCTTTCTCGAATATATTCCTTCCAGTCGAAATCCTCCTGACTGGTATCTGACGAGGAGTTCTCCTGATTTTGAGCATCATGAAATGACTCCTCGCGATCCTCGCGGACGTCTTCATCAGAAACCCCTGCCGTGCTGTGCTCCAGCACCGGATTGACAAGCAGCTGCTCTTCCACATAGGCATCCAGTTCCTGTGTATTGAATTGAAGGATCTGGATCGCCTGGATGAGTTCCGGCGTCATCACCAGTTTCTGTGCCTGTTCAATTGTTAGGTCATATCCAAGTTTCATACTCATTTTCATCCCTCATGACTATCATATCATATCCATGAGTTTTTGCCAACGAAAGCTTTGATAAAATCGGCAGCCTCACTCTGTCGGCAACTTCTTATTCCAGACCCGGAAAATCCAGTTGGCGCAACGCTTCGAAAAGCACGATATTTACAGAGTTCGCCAGATTCAGAGAACGAAGCCGTGTATCCGCACTCATAGGGATCCTGAGGGTGTTTTCCTGATGTTTCGCGATGAAATCTTTTGGAAGCCCCTTCGTTTCCCTGCCAAAAAGTATCATATCCTCATCCTGAAACTGCACATCCGTATGACGATGAACGCCCTTGGTCGTCGCCAGATACATGCGCCTGCCTTCATAACTGTGCAAAAACTCTTCCAGGCTTTCGTGGACTTCCAGCTTGACAAACGGCCAGTAATCCAGCCCTGCACGTTTCAGGCTGCGATCATCAATGGAGAAACCCAGGGGTTTTACAAGATGCAAATGTGCCCCTGTAGCGGCACAGCTCCGCGCAATATTACCCGTATTTGGCGGGATCTCCGGTTCCACTAAAACGATATGGATCGCCATAAAATTTCCTCCTGTGATATACGTTTCTCCTATTATTGTACGATTTACGGAAAAAAAGTCAACAAGCTGCTAAAAACCACAAGACAAA
This sequence comes from Lentihominibacter faecis, assembly GCF_014306095.1. Classification (GTDB taxonomy): domain Bacteria; phylum Bacillota; class Clostridia; order Peptostreptococcales; family Anaerovoracaceae; genus Lentihominibacter; species Lentihominibacter faecis. The sequence continues at coordinate 3,698 of NZ_JACRWC010000092.1, read as the reverse complement.
AGTTCTTCTTTGGTATATAATTGATGGGTACGTGTTTAGTAATGATGGAGGTTGTAAGAATGAAAACAATAAAAATCGGACTCCTTGGTCTCGGAAACATAGGAACCGGCACATACAAGACTTTAGAAATGAACAGATCCGAAATTGAATCTACGCTGAATGCGAAGGTCGAAATCGTAAAAATACTGGAACGTGACACCGAACGCGACAGAGGGATCACTGTACCAAAAGAAAAATTCACATCCGATCCTGACGAAATCTTCCAGGATCCCGAAATAGACATCGTGATCGAGCTGCTGGGCGGGATCGAACCTGCCACAACGTTTATGCTTTCCGCTCTGAAAAACGGTAAGCACGTGGTAACAGCAAACAAAGCTGCTCTTGCCGCGAACTATCACGAACTGATCAATACAGCGAAAGAAAACAATGTGATCCTTCGTTTTGAAGCCAGTGTAGGCGGCGGTATCCCTATCCTGGGAACGCTGACAGGTCCGCTGCGCGCCAACAAGTTTGAGGAAGTAATGGGCATTCTCAACGGAACTACCAACTATATCCTTACTATGATGACGAAGGAAGGCCTGGATTACGAAACAGCACTGAAAGATGCACAGGAACAGGGCTTTGCAGAAGCTGACCCGACTGCAGATGTGGAAGGGATCGATGCTGCCAACAAACTGACCATCCTGATGGCTCTCATGTTTGACAAGTACGTGGCTCCAAAAGATATCCCGACAACAGGTATTACAGAGATCACGAAGGAAAAGATCGAAGAGGCCAGATCCAACGGATGCAAGATCAAACTGATCGCACATGCATGGAGAGATGAAAACGACGAAATCAAATACGAAGTTCGTCCGATGTACATCAGCGCGACCCACCCGCTGGCAAACATCAACAAAGAGTTCAACGCAGTCTTCGTAAAGGGCAATGCGGTGGACGACGTTATGTTCTACGGCAAGGGTGCAGGCCCGCTGCCAACAGGAAGCGCAGTCCTGGGAGATGTGATCGACATTTCCATGATGATCTTGAAATAGGAGGGGCAACATGACTTTATTTGAACAATGGAAAGATCTGATCGAAAATCAGACAGAAGAAACATTCCGCGATTTCTGGGAAGAATACAGCGGTGCAGAAACAAAAATCTACAGCGACATCCTGGACAAGCCGGAAGAAAAAATGACCGGAACTCTGGGAGAGCTTGCTGCAAAATATGAAGTCCGCCCTGTGATCTTCATGGGATTTCTGGACGGCATCAACAGCAGCCTGAAGAAAGGCAATGATTTTGAAAACTTTGACGAAAACTCCGAAGTAGAAGTTGAGATCGTTCCGGAAACTCTCTTTTATAATATGCTGGTTGCCGAGGCCGATTATCTGTACGGCCTTCCGCAGTGGATGGACATCCTGGGAGAAGACAAGATCAAAGAGCTGACTAAAAAATTCAAGAAATCCAAAACTGTTGTCAAGGGCAAGAAAATCGGCAGAAACGATCCATGCCCATGCGGCAGCGGCAAAAAGTACAAACACTGCTGCGGTAGAAATTAGTCAGTTGCACCTTTTAATAGAGCAAAGTAAAACTCCTGACCAGACGATCAGGAGTTTTTGGTTTGTCTGCAATGATTTATCATCTAGAAGAATACGGCTCCGCCATTTGGACTGACAAATTGACCACAGAAGAAATTTCCATCATCCGACGCCAAGAGCAATGCAGCCGCTGCGATCTCTTCCACCTTTCCTAGTCTCTTCAACGGAATATCTTTTTCTTTTTCCACCCATTCTGGCTCCATATCCGCCAAAATCATATCTGTTTCGATCGGTCCCGGAGCTACAATATTTACGTTGATTTCTGGGGCCAGTTCCAATGCCATGCACATAGTCAGAGAATTGATGCCTCCTTTAGATGCTGCATAGTGGCCATAACATTCACGACCCTTTTTTGACAACTCAGAAGAAATGTTAATGATTTTGCCTACAGTTCCATCAGTTCTCTTCTTAATAAGCGGAATAAAATACTTACTACTCAAAAATACTCCTCTTAAATCTGTATTGATTACTCTATCCCATTCTTCTACTTCCATATCTTCAATAGAAACTTCAATTCCGATAGTACCTGCGTTGTTTACCAGAATATTGACTGTGCCAAATTCTTTTTCTACAGTATCTGCCATACGTTTTACATCGTCAGCATCCCCGGCATTTGCCTGCACCGCAATCGCTTTTACACCATATTCCTCGCACTCTGCTACAGTTGCTCTTGCCGCCTCTTCATTTGAAAGATAAGAAATAGCGATATTCGCTCCTTGTTTCGCAAATTCCAGTGCTATACCTTTTCCAATTCCGCGGCTTCCACCTGTAATAACCGCTACTCTTTTTTCTAATTTTCTCACAGTATTCCCTCCCCGTTAGATATAATATGGTGTCGATCTATATTCTCCACCGCTTACAATAAAATGTCTTCCATTAAATGCGTTTCTTCCTCCGTCGCTAGCCATATACAACGCAGCTTCTGCAATTTCCTCCGGCCTTGCAATTCTCTTCATTGCAATATCATCTGCATACATTTCCCGCACTTCATCCAGAGAAATATTCAAGTCGTTAGCATCCACATTCAACTGTGGTGTATCAATGACACCTGGTATAATAGTACAAACTTTGATATTATCCTTTTCATATTTTCTTGCCAGATACTGCCCCAGCGCCACTAACCCTGATTTCGACGAGCCATACCCCGTAGCATTATTCCAACCAATCGTTCCAAAGAAAGAACTAATCAGAATGATAGTCCCACCTCCGTTTTTACGCATGATTGGAATTGCTTCCTGTATGCAAGCAATATGTCCAGATAGATTGATCTTGATCTGCGACCACCATTCTTCTGGCACACTTTCTAAAAAAGGCGCCATACTCATTCCCGCAGCATTACACACCAGAACATCCAGTCCACCATTCAGTTCAGCCGCTTTACGCACCACAGTTGCTGCTTCACTCTGATTAAGTATACTCCCCATAGATGCCTTTGCACCCGTACGATCCAAAACCTTCTGCACCTTTTCATTTAACACACGTCCATTTATAACAACTTTTGCACCGTCTGCAGAAAACAGGTCAGCCATAGCTTCACCGATTCCTTGCGTTCCACCTGTGATGAGAACTCTTCTTTCTTTCATTTCTGCATATTTCACCAAGTCCACCTCCCTACACGTTTATTCCAGAAATAGATACTACCTGTGCTGTTGCATATGTATTCTTATCTGCCAGATAGTATGCAGTTTCCACTACCTTGTTCAGATCGAATGGTGTATTAGCGAACAGAACATTGACTAAAACATTGTCAGATGCCATCTCTACTCCAAAGCTCTTCCCGAATCCATGCAATGTACTAGCAGCTACTGCATTCACTACATCATCTCCAAATTCTTTGCTATAATCAGCGGACAACAGAATGATACTCCCATTTCTTCTTTTTGCCATTTTCGGTGCAACCGATCTGCAGAGGTTTGCGGATCCTCCCAAAATCGTATTTAATAAATCATTCCATTCATCATACGACACCGTTTCAAAGTCCTTATTGACTTCATAACCAGCAACATTAAACAATGCATCAATCGCACTTTCCTGCTCAATCTCTCTTATTACGGTATCCAAATCCTGTTCTTTTTTCACATCGACGGCAAAGTATTGATTCTGTCTCTTATACACAT
>NZ_JACRWC010000014.1 GCF_014306095.1 Lentihominibacter faecis | reverse complement strand
AAGAGACAGGCACGGAAGTCAAAACATTGTCTGCTGGTGAAGCTGCTGTTAGACTGGAACAACCCGATGGCCAGGCTGTGTATTATGTTAAGACTACTGATTCGGACTATATCAGGAAGTTCCGGGTCAGCATGCCGACAGATACGAATCTTTTAGCATATGTTCGGGCGATGAAAGCGAGTGATCCTATCGACAGGCCGCTCACGTCGCTGACGATGGATCCGTGTAGAAACAATGTAGAATGGTAGGTGCTGATTATGAGTTTTTTTAGAATAAACGGAAGCTTGATCAAAAATCTGTTTGGCAGGAAGCCTGCCGATTATGAACCTGCCGAGGGATCTGATGAAATCAGAGGAAGAATAACGATAGATACTGAAAGCTGTACGCTCTGTGGCAAGTGCGAGGACCATTGTATTGTTGGGGCGCTCTATATCGACGAACAGGAGGAAACCTGGGAAATCAATCGAATGCAGTGCATTCTGTGTGGAGAATGTACCGAGATCTGTCCGCAGGAATGTCTGCATATGTCAGGTGAGCCGATGGAACCGGAATTTGCAGTAATTGCAGACGTGTACCATATTGGAGAAGTTCACGATTCAGAGGACGAAGCTGAAACAGAAGATGAGCAGGAAGAGATAATAATGGCTGAAGAAAAAGGTAACTCGGGATCCGAAGAGCCGGAAGCTGATAGCGAGTCTGAGCAGGAAGAGGAATCGGAAGAGGAAGAATCGGACGACGAGGCGGACGCTGATGAACCGGAAGAATCGGATGACGAGGCGGACGCTGATGAACCGGAAGAATCGGATGACGAGGCTGACGCTGAAGAAACGGAAGAATCGGACGACGAGACGGACGCTGACGAGACGGAAGAATCGGATGACGAGGCGGACGCTGAAGAAACGGAAGATTCGGATGACGAGGCGAACGCTGATGAACCGGAAGAATCGGACGACGAGGCGGATGCTGACGAAGCGGAAGAATCGGACGACGAGACTGATGCTGAAGAAACGGAAGATTCGGATGACGGGGCGGACGCTGACGAAGCAGAAGAATCGGACGACGAGACTGATGCTGACGAGACGGAAGAACCGGATGACGAGACTGATGCTGAAGAAACGGAAGATTCGGATGACGAGACGAACGATGACGAAGCCGAAGAACCGGATGACGAGGCGGATGCTGACGAGACGGAAGAATCGGAAGAGTCCGAAGAAGAGAAAAGCGAATCCGAAGAGAAAGAATCCGACGAAGAACCTTTGCAGGAAACAGAAAAAGATCCTGAATCTGAGCCTGAGGAAGAAAAAATCGAAGAAAGCAATGAGAAAAAGTCATAAAAATCTTGACTTTGCAACCGCTGTAATATACAATTATTTAGCAACTTTATGAAAATAATTAAATTGGGAGCAGCTACTGCTCTTAATTTTAAGTTGAATTCAGGACGATCCTGAATCTGAAACGATAAGTTAAACGGAGGACAGTGAGAATGAGAGTAAAAGTTACGCTGGCTTGTACAGAATGTAAGCAGAGAAACTACAACACAATGAAGAACAAGAAGAACAATGCAGATCGTATCGAAATGAACAAATACTGCAAGTTCTGCAAGAAGCATACGCTTCATAAGGAAACAAAGTAAGGAGTAGCGTTATGGCAAAATCTTCGAAAGGAAAAGACCAGACCGCTTTAAAGAAAAAAGCGACTGCGGTTGCTGCCCAGCGTGGAAACAAGAAAAAGAAGCGGGGAAGCATGAAAGAGTACTTCAAAGGCGTTAAGCTGGAAATGAAGAAGGTCGTATGGCCGACTAAGAAGGAACTCGGATCATTCACCGCAGTAGTACTGGCTACCTGCGCAGCTTTTGCACTTGTATTCTGGGCAGTTGATACGGGAGTACTTGCAGCGATCAAAGCTGTTTGTTTCTAAAATATCAATGAATGGGAGCTTAAGATATAATGTGTGAAAATAACGAAAAGAAAAAACTGGATATCGAAGGTCTGGAAGGTCTCAGAGGAGACGGCGAAGCCAAATGGTATGTCGTACATACCTATTCCGGTCATGAAAACAAGGTAAAGGTCAACATCGAAAAGATCGTTGAAAACAGAGGGATGCAGGATTTGATTCTTGATGTCATCGTGCCTACGGAAGACCGCGTTGAGGTGAAGGAAGGCCAGCGTAAAGTCAAGACCAGAAAAATGTTCCCGGGATATGTGCTTGTGAAAATGATTGTAACCAATGAGTCCTGGTATCTCGTTCGTAACACTCAGGGTGTGACGGGATTTGTGGGACATGGTTCTGATCCGATTCCTCTCACAGTAGAAGAAGTGAGAAGAATGGGAATAGAAAAGATATATATCGATCTGGATGTAGAAGTGGGCGATACAGTGAAAGTAATCAATGGACCATTCGAAAACTTCATGGGAGTTGTTGAAGAGGTCAATATGGAAAAACAGACACTGCGCGCCAGAATTTCTATGTTTGGAAGAGATACACCAGTGGAACTGGATTTTGCTCAGGTCGATAAGATCTAGCCCGGTTTCCGATAGACCCCTGTGAGGGAATCATGAAGAAAGGAGAAATACAATGGCTAAAAAGATCGAAGGTTATATTAAACTTCAGATCCCGGCAGGAAATGCAAACCCGGCACCTCCAGTAGGTCCAGCATTAGGACAGCATGGTGTTAACATCATGGATTTCTGTAAACAGTTCAATGCAAAGACTCAGGATCAGCCAGGAATGATTATCCCTGTTGTGATCACAGTATACGCTGACCACTCGTTTTCCTTTATTTGCAAAACGCCGCCAGCAGCTGTACTGTTAAAGAAGGCAGCAGGTCTTGACTCTGCATCCGGTGAGCCTAACAAAACAAAGGTGGCTACACTGACAAGAGCGCAGGCTGAAGAAATCGCTAAAACTAAGATGCCGGATCTCAATGCGGCAGACCTTGACGCAGCAACAGAAATGATCAAGGGTACTGCAAGAAGCATGGGAATCGTTATCGAAGACTAGTAACGTGGGAGATTTTCTTAAATGTAAAATCGTTTGCACCACCAGGAGGTAAATGAAATGCCAAAGAGAGGCAAGAATTACAAAGAAGCCGTACAGGCTTATGACAAAGCTGAACTGTACGATGTAGATCCAGCAATGGAGATCGTTACAAAGACAGCAAAAGCAAAGTTTGACGAAACAGTAGAAGTTCACGTTAGACTGGGCGTAGACGGAAGACATGCGGATCAGCAGGTTCGTGGTGCTATCGTTCTGCCGCATGGTACTGGTAAAACTAAGAAGGTTCTGGTATTTGCAAAGGGACCTAAGGCTGCTGAAGCAGAAGAAGCCGGTGCTGATTTTGTAGGCGCAGAAGAAATGGCACAGAAGATCCAGAGTGAAAACTGGTTCGACTTTGATGTTATTATCGCGACCCCTGACATGATGGGTGTTGTAGGTAGACTGGGTAAGATCTTAGGTCCTAAGGGCTTAATGCCAAACCCGAAATCCGGAACGGTTACTATGGACGTTACCAAGGCTATTGCAGATGTAAAGGCTGGTAAAGTTGAATATCGTCTGGACAAGACAAACATCATCCACACACCGATCGGAAAAGCATCTTTTGGTGCTGAAAAATTAACTGACAACTTCAATGCTCTTCTGGGTGCTATTATCAAAGCAAAACCGGCAGCAGCAAAAGGACAGTATCTGAGAAGCGTAACAGTGGCTACTACTATGGGCCCTGGCGTAAAGATCAATCCTCTGAAGTTAGGTTAAAACAACGGAATCGAAAGTAAATAACCGTAGACAGCGGGTGGTAACGAGGCAGATGCTTTAGAAACCTTAATTTCCCGCCGAGGTACAATGTAAATATATTGGCCTTGCTGTCTATGACGACGACAAGGTCTTTTTATGGCGTACCTGAAGTGAAATACGATTTCACAGCGAATCTTTAGAAAGGAGAATACGCGATAATGAAAGAAGCTTACAAACAGAAGCAGATTATTATAGACGAGATTAAAGACAAGTTTGAAAGAGCGGAATCCGCAGTAGTAATTGACTACATGGGTATCACAGTTGCTGAAGCTGACGAAATGAGAAAAAAGCTTCGTGAAGCAGAGGTGGATTACACTGTTTACAAGAACACTCTTGTAAAGAGAGCCATCGAAGGCACTAAGTATGAAGCACTGGGCGAAATCCTGGAAGGGCCAAGCGGTTTCGCATTCAGCTATGATGATGCAACAGCACCAGCTAGAGTTCTGAACGATGCTAGAAAAGCTTACAAGAAAATGGAGTTCAAGGGCGGCATCATCGAAGGGGAATACTACGATAAAGAGAATATCGAAAAGATTGCAGCGATCCCATCCAGAGATACACTCATCTCCAAGTTCATGGGAAGCATTCAGTCCCCGATTGCAAACTTTGCAAGAGTCGTTGCTCAGATTGCAGAGCAGAAAGAAGCGTAAAAACGTTTCTGGAATATTCATTGCAGACTGCATGAATCGTTTTAAGCCGCAGATAGTATGCGGCCAGTAAATAGAATTTGTATAAAGGAGAATGAAAATGAACAAAGATCAGATCATCGAAGCAATAAAAGAGATGTCCGTATTAGAGTTAAACGAGCTGGTTCAGGCTTGTGAAGAAGAATTTGGCGTATCCGCAGCAGCAGGTGTTGTTGTAGCAGCAGCAGGCGAAGGCGGAGCAGCAGCTGAAGAACAGACTGAATTCACAGTAGTTCTGAAGGAAGTTGGAGCAGAAAAGATCAAGGTTATCAAGGCTGTAAGAGAAATCACTGGCCTGGGACTGAAGGAAGCAAAGGAACTGGTAGACGGAGCTCCATCCAACTTGAAGGAAGGCTGCGAAAAGGCAGAAGCAGAAGGCTTCAAGGCTCAGCTGGAAGAAGTTGGCGCAGTTGTAGAACTGAAATAAGCTTAGCTTCTGAATATAAAAATGAATCAAAAGACGGCAAGATTGACTTGTCGTCTTTTCCTCATTTTAAAACCGAGACTGTTTTTCTCGATTTTGCAGGGGTATACAGGGGTGTATAAAATCTAAATCGTCTTTTCATAATCCCATCAGGGGAAACTTTGCAGAGAAATAATTTGCATCATATTTCTTTTTATAAATAATTTTGAAAAAAATTCCAAACAACCCTTGACTATTTGACAAGCATATGGTAACATAATAAACTGCCCTGCGAGTGTAATTTGTGAAATATATAAGGAGTGATGACTATGCCAAATCCGATAAAATTAGGTAGAAAAGAACGCATGACCTTCGCGAAAATCAATGAAGTAGCAGAAATGCCGAATTTGATTCAGATCCAGACAGATTCATATGACTGGTTCGTTAAGGAAGGTCTTCGTGAAGTTTTTGAGGATATTTCACCAATCAAGGATTATGCAGATAATTTAATTCTTGAATTTATTGACTATTCTCTAACAGATCCTCCTAAATATGAACAGGAAGAATGCAAAGAGCGTGATGTGACATATGCTGCACCGATGAAGGTGAAAGTTAGACTTGTAAACAAAGAAACCGGCGAAGTCAAGGAACAGGAAGTCTTTATGGGAGATTTCCCGCTCATGACAGAGAAGGGTACTTTTATATATAATGGGGCAGAGCGAGTTGTTGTTACACAGCTGGTTCGTTCCCCAGGACCTTATTATGATAAAGAAATCGACAAATCCGGTAAGGATTTGTTCTCCACAACGGTCATTCCAAACAGAGGAGCATGGCTGGAATATGAAACGGATTCCAATGAAATCATTTCAGTCCGTGTGGACAGAACGAGAAAGCAGCCTGTTACGACGCTGCTGCGTGCTTTGGGAATTGGAAGCAATCAGGAAATCATCGATATTTTCGGAGAAGAACCGAGACTGCTGAAAACCCTGGAAAAAGACACAACAACAAATTATGAAGAAGGTTTGAAAGAAATCTATAAAAAACTGAGACCGGGCGAACCTCCTACAGTGGATAGTGCTCAGTCCCTGTTTAATTCTATGTTTTTCGATCCGAAGCGGTATGATCTCGCTAAGGTGGGAAGATATAAATACAACAAAAAATTAGGTCTTTCTAATCGACTCTCCGGTGTGGTGGTGAACGAAGATGTCATCGATCCTAACACTGGTGAAGTCCTGGCAGAAAAGGGACAGAGGATCGATAAAGAACTGGCAATGCAGATCGAGGATGCTGGTGTAGAATTCGTTATGGCTCAGAGCCCTATTGATGAAACGAAGGTTACAAAAGTAATCGGAAGCCAGTTTGTTGCACTGAAAAATTATATTGATTTTGATATTTCAGATCTGAAGATCCCGGATAAAGTATATTATCCGGTCCTGATGGAGATCCTGCAGGAAAATGAAGATCAGGCTTCTGTAAAGGACGCGCTGAAATTGAGAAAAAATGAGCTTTCTCCGAAACATATCCTGGTAGCAGATGTCATCGCATCAGTCAGCTATCTTCTGAATCTGAACTATGGTATCGGTAATACTGATGATATCGACCATTTGGGCAACAGAAGACTGCGTACCGTTGGTGAACTGCTGCAAAATCAGATACGTATCGGACTTTCCAGAATGGAACGTACCATCAAGGAAAGAATGACGACACAGGACATTTCTGAGGTCACTCCGCAGGGACTGATGAATATTCGTCCGGTGACTGCTGCAGTAAAAGAATTTTTCGGAAGTTCTCAGCTGTCTCAGTTTATGGACCAGAACAACCCTCTGGCAGAACTGACCCACAAGAGAAGACTTTCCGCACTGGGTCCTGGAGGACTTTCCAGAGAAAGAGCTGGTTTCGAGGTTCGAGATGTACATCATTCGCACTATGGAAGAATGTGTCCGATCGAGACTCCAGAAGGTCCGAACATCGGTCTGATCGGCTCCCTGACAACATACGGGATCGTGAACGAATACGGATTTATTGAAACGCCGTATCGTATTGTAGATAAAGAAACTGGCAGAGTTACAGATGAGATCCAGTATCTGACTGCTGACGATGAAGAAGACAAGATCATTGCTCAGGCTAATGAACCGCTGGACTCTGAGGGACATTTTGCAAATCTCAGGGTGGCAGCAAGAGGAGCAGGCGGTGAAATCGACCTGGTTCCAAGAGAAGCGATCGATTACATGGACGTATCCCCGAAGCAGGTCGTATCTGTAGCTACTGCACTGATTCCGTTCCTGGAAAACGACGACGCTAACCGTGCACTTATGGGATCCAACATGCAGCGTCAGGCTGTGCCGCTTCTCGTAACAGAGGCTCCGATCGTCGGAACCGGAATGGAACATAAATCTGCGAAAGATTCCGGGGTTGTGGCACTTGCCAAACATGCAGGCACCATTGATTTTGTTGATGCAGACAGGATCGTAGTACTTCGTGATGACGGTGAGGGAAAAGACGAATACAAGCTGCTGAAGTTCAAGCGTTCCAACCAGGGAACATGCATCAACCAGAGACCGATCGTGTTCAATGGAGAGCATGTTGAAGCCGGCGAAGTGATCGCAGACGGTCCGTCCACGGATAACGGTGAAGTTGCACTGGGTAAAAACCTGCTGATCGGGTTCATGACCTGGGAAGGCTACAACTACGAGGATGCTATCATCCTGAATGAAAGATTGATCATGGAAGATGTTTTAACGTCTATCCATATTGAGAAATATGAAGCTGAAGCCAGAGATACGAAACTGGGACCAGAAGAAATCACCAGAGATATTCCGAACGTAGGAGAAGATGCTCTGCGCGATCTGGATGAAGAAGGCATCATTCGCAAGGGTGCGGAAGTGAACTCTTCTGACATTCTGGTCGGCAAGGTAACTCCAAAGGGAGAAACAGAGCTGACGGCAGAGGAACGTCTGCTGCGTGCGATCTTTGGAGAAAAAGCGCGTGAAGTAAGAGATACATCCCTTCGTGTTCCGCATGGTGAGACCGGTATCGTTGTAGATGTAAAGATCTTCTCAAGAGATAACGGAGACGAACTGCCTCCAGGCGTTAACAAGCTGGTGCGCTGCTACATCGCGACCAAGAGAAAGATCTGCGTTGGAGACAAGATGGCTGGACGTCACGGAAACAAGGGTGTTATTTCGAGGATCCTGCCTGAAGAAGATATGCCGTTTATGGAAAACGGGCAGCCTCTGCAGGTAATGCTGAACCCTCTGGGTGTACCTTCTCGAATGAACGTCGGACAGGTACTGGAGGTTCATCTGGGTCTGGCTGCAAAGAATAAAGACTGGTATATCGCAACGCCGGTATTTGACGGTGCGACAGAGAAAGATATTATTCAGTTGCTGAAAGAATGTGGATATGATGGCAGCGGCAAGCTGCGTCTGCGTGATGGACGTACAGGAGATTATTTTGATAATCCGGTAACGGTCGGATACATGTATATGCTGAAACTGCACCATCTGGTTGATGACAAGATCCATGCGAGAAGTACTGGTCCGTACTCCCTGGTTACGCAGCAGCCTCTGGGTGGTAAAGCTCAGTTCGGCGGACAGCGTTTTGGAGAGATGGAAGTATGGGCACTGGAAGCTTACGGTGCAGCGTATACACTGCAGGAAATCCTGACGGTTAAATCCGATGATATCGTAGGTCGTGTCAAGACATATGAAGCAATCGTAAAAGGCGAAAATATCCCAGAACCGGGAATTCCGGAATCCTTCAAGGTGCTCATCAAGGAAATGCAGAGCTTGTGTCTGGATGTAAAAGTGCTGACAGAGGATCACGAGGAAATTGAAATCAAGGAAGTATCTGATGATTCTGCCATTGAAGATGTGATGAAATCCGATTCTGAGGGTCTGGATGAAAACCAGGAGGAGGATGAATTCGTTGTCGTAGAAGATGACGCAGACGATTTGGATGCAGAAGACGATGACGAAGCTGATCAGGAAGATGCAGCGTCCGAAGAGGAAGAAGATTTATAAGAAAGGGGAAGTGACCGATGAACGATAACAACAATTATGAATTGAATAATTTTGAGTCCCTGCAGATCGGGCTGGCATCGACTGAAAAGATCCTGAGCTGGTCTCATGGAGAGGTTACCAAACCTGAGACGATCAACTACAGAACTCTGAAACCGGAAAAAGACGGACTGTACTGTGAACGGATCTTTGGACCGACAAAGGACTGGGAATGTCACTGCGGGAAATATAAAAGAATTCGTTACAAAGGCATCGTATGCGATAAGTGCGGTGTAGAAGTAACGAAAGCAAAAGTAAGAAGAGAGCGGATGGGTCACATCAAGCTGGCCTCCCCGGTATCTCACATCTGGTACTTTAAAGGGATTCCTTCCCGTATGGGACTGGTGCTGGACATTTCTCCGAGAACTTTGGAAAAAGTTTTGTATTTCGCTAATTTCATCGTAACGGATCCGGGGAATACAGAATTTGCATATAAAGAAATACTGACGGAAAATCAGTATCGTGAAGCTAAGGATGATCCGTCCAATCACTTTAAAGCCGGGATGGGTGCAGAAGCTATCAAGGAACTGCTGATGCAGATCGATCTGGAGGAGCTCTCCAGTGATCTTAAAACAAAACTGGCAACTGCGACAGGACAGAAAAAGATCCGTATCGTAAGAAGACTGGAAGTTGTGGAAGCACTGCGTACTTCTGGAAACAGACCGGAATGGATGATTCTGGACGTTATTCCGGTGATCCCGCCGGATCTGCGTCCGATGGTACAGCTGGATGGTGGCAGATTCGCAACATCCGACCTCAACGATCTGTACAGACGTGTCATCAACAGAAACAACAGACTGAACAGACTGCTGGAACTGAGTGCTCCGGATATCATCGTAAGAAATGAAAAACGTATGTTGCAGGAAGCAGTTGATGCCCTCATCGATAACGGCAGAAGAGGCAGACCTGTAACAGGACCGGGATCCAGACCGCTGAAATCCCTGTCGGATATGCTGAAGGGCAAGCAGGGAAGATTCCGTCAGAACCTGCTGGGGAAACGTGTAGACTACTCAGGACGTTCCGTAATCGTAGTAGGTCCGGAACTGAGATTCTACCAGTGCGGACTTCCTAAGAAGATGGCTCTGGAACTCTTCAAGCCTTTCATCATGAAAAAGCTGGTTGAAAACGGGAATGCACATAATATCAAGAGTGCAAAGAGAATGGTCGAAAAGGTTCGTCCGGAGGTATGGGATGTGCTGGAAGGCGTTATCAAGGACCATCCGGTTATGCTCAACCGTGCCCCGACCCTGCACAGACTGGGTATTCAGGCATTTGAGCCGGTTCTCGTAGAAGGTAAGGCGATCAAGCTTCATCCGCTGGCATGTACTGCATTCAATGCCGACTTCGACGGAGACCAGATGGCGGTTCACGTACCGCTTTCAGTAGAAGCGCAGGCAGAAGCAAGATTCCTGATGCTTTCCGTTAACAACATTCTGGCGCCAAAAGACGGTTCTCCGATCACGACGCCAACACAGGACATGATCCTGGGAAGTTATTACCTGACGCACCCTGGACAGGAAGAGGGAAGAAGAAATTCCGATGCAGAAAAGGGTGACGGCAAGGTATTTACCGATATGTCCGAAATGCTCATGGCGTACCAGACACACATGGTTGGTCTGCATGCCAGAGTAAAAGTACGGATGTACGCAGGTGAAGATGATGAACGCGGAAAACTGGTTGAATCCACTGTTGGGCGTTTCATTTTCAACCAGAAGATCCCGCAGGATCTGGGGTACGTTGAAGATCGTGAAAACGATCCGTATTCCCTGGAAATCGATTTCCTGTGTGACAAGAAAAAACTGGGTCAGATCATCGACAGATGTTACAGGATCCATGGTAATACAGAGACAGCTATCATGCTGGATTACATCAAGGATATGGGATACCATTACTCCACGATCGCAGCAATTACCATTAGTATCTCTGACATGGAGATCCCGGAAGCCAAGGCTGCAATCATCGATGAATCTGAAAAACTGGTAGAAAAATATGAGAAGGCCTACAGACGCGGTCTTGTTTCTGACAAGGAACGTTATGAAAAGGTTATTGAAATCTGGAACAAGACGACAGATGACGTAGCAGATGCTTTGATGGAATCACTGGATTCTCTTAATAACCTGTTTATCATGGCTCACTCCGGAGCTCGAGGAAGTAAGAACCAGATCCGTCAGATCGGTGGTATGCGTGGTCTGATGGCGAATGCAACAGGTAAGACTATCGAGATTCCGATCAAGGCGAACTTCCGTGAAGGTCTGTCTGTACTGGAATACTTCATTTCCACTAACGGTGCAAGAAAGGGTCTGGCCGATACAGCACTGCGTACAGCTGACTCCGGTTATCTGACGAGAAGACTGGTTGACGTTTCTCATAACGTTATCGTAAGAGAAGACGACTGCAGTACCGATGAAGGTATTGAAGTAAAGGCGTTTACAGACGGTAAGGAAGTTATTGAAAAATTAAAAGACCGTATCGTGGGCAGAACAGCGCTGACTGATATTACAGATCCGCAGACTGGAGAGATCCTGGTAGAGCAGGACTGCGAGATCTCCGAAGATGTGGCAAGCCGCATCGAGGAAGCGGGCATTGAGTCTGTAGCGATCCGTTCGGTAATGACATGTCATAGTAAAACCGGCGTTTGTGCAAAGTGTTACGGGCGCAACCTGGCTACGGGCGAAGGCGTTAACATTGGAGAAGCTGTTGGTATCACTGCAGCGCAGTCCATCGGTGAGCCGGGTACTCAGTTGACTATGAGAACATTCCATACTGGTGGTGTGGCCGGATCCGATATCACCCACGGTCTGCCAAGAGTCGAGGAATTGTTTGAAGCCAGAAAACCGAAGGGTCTTGCGGTGATCTGTGAAGCGGATGGAACAGTGGTTTCCGTTGAGCCGACAATGGATAATAAAACTAAGGTAAAGGTACGAGGCGAAGAGGAACGTGTTTACGAAGTTCCTTACGGAGCAAGGATCTGTGTATCTGAAGGGGACTACATCCTGGCTGGCGACAACATCACGAGAGGACCTCTTGATCCGAAGGATATCCTGAGACTCAACGGTGTAGAAGGCGTATATCAGTACCTGCTGAAGGAAGTACAGCGTGTATACAAGCAGCAGGGTGTAGATATCAACGATAAGCACGTTGAAGTGATCGTAAGTCAGATGCTGTCCAAACTGAAGATCAATGATCCGGGAGACACCGATCTGCTGCCGGGCGGTCAGTACAGCAAGGTGGAAATCGAAGAGGCTAATGAAGCTGTTGTGGCAGAAGGCGGAAGACCTGCAGAGGCAGAACACATTCTGCTGGGTATAACGAAAGCTTCCTTGGCAACCAATTCCTTCCTGTCGGCCGCATCCTTCCAGGAGACGACGAGAGTCCTGACCGATGCTGCCATCAAGGGTAAAAATGATACTCTGCAGGGACTGAAGGAAAACGTTATCATTGGTAAACTGATTCCGGCCGGTACCGGCATGAAGAAGTATCGTTCCATAGAGCTGGATTACGGTGTAAATACTGCGCTCATCGAAGCGTATAAGGAAATGCAGCGCGAGATGGATATGGAAGCGGAACTGGAAGAAGACCTTGATGATATCGTTCCGGCAATGGGAACTGGTGACGACCTGGCTGCTGCAGAAGAGTATGCTGCTGATACAGAAGCTTCCGATATCGTAGAGCTGGAGTAATTTCGCAGTATTGCAGTGTAAAACCTAGGCAAATTATATTGACATAGTAAATCATAACATGATACAATAATTGTCGGCTTTGGGCTTTATTAGGCTCGGAGCTGACAATTATTTATATACCATAAAAGAAAGGAGAAAAAGGATGCCTACAATTAACCAATTAGTACGTCAGGGCAGAACAAGCAGTGAAAAGAAGTCAACTGCTCCAGCTCTCGGCAAGGGAATGAATTCCCTCAGAAGAGTTGCTACAGATGTAAATTCGCCGCAGAAAAGAGGCGTGTGCACTTCTGTAAAGACAGTGACTCCGAAAAAGCCTAACTCCGCTTTGAGAAAAGTTGCGAGAGTTCGCCTTACGAACGGTATTGAAGTTACAGCATACATCCCTGGAATTGGACACAATCTTCAGGAGCACAGTGTTGTACTCATCAGAGGCGGAAGAGTTAAGGACCTGCCAGGTGTAAGATACCATATCGTAAGAGGAACGCTGGACACCGCTGGTGTTGCAGACAGAAAACAGGCTAGATCCAAGTACGGAGCCAAGAGACCTAAGAAGTAGTAATCGGTAATTTGAAGTGCCTTTGATCTATAGATTCAAAGTGCACCGCGGTGACAATGATCGGACGTAAGACGAGGATTGATCGCCTGAAGAAATTCCGATGATTGTGATCGAGTACCGACTGTAAAGTTTAAGGAGGGAAGAGAAGTGCCAAGAAAAGGAAATATACCTAAACGCGAAGTGCTTCCAGATCCAGTATACGGAAGTGTTGTTGTTGCAAAGCTCATCAACAGCGTTATGCTGGATGGAAAAAAGGGAGTCGCTCAGAAGATCGTTTATGACGCTTTTGATAAAGTGAAGGAAACGACTGGAGAAGAGCCTCTGGAAGTATTCGAAAAGGCTATGAATAACATTATGCCTGTTCTCGAAGTAAAGGCCAGACGTGTTGGTGGTGCCAACTACCAGGTTCCTATCGAAGTAAGAGCTGACAGACGTCAGACTCTTGGACTGAGATGGCTGACCAAATACACAAGAGCAAGAGGCGAAAAGACCATGTCTGACAGACTGGCAAAAGAACTGATCGATGCAGCAAACAACACTGGTGCATCCGTGAAGAAAAAAGAAGATACACACAAGATGGCAGAAGCAAACAAGGCTTTTGCACACTATCGTTGGTAATCCGGCTTGATGCATTGCATCATCGGATGATACGAAAGTTTTTTAAAGCAGAAAGGAGGATAATATGTCAAAGAGAAGTTTTCCGTTAGAAAAGACTAGAAATATTGGCATAATGGCACATATCGATGCCGGAAAAACGACAACTACGGAAAGAATTCTGTTCTACACAGGCAGAACTCATAAACTTGGCGAAACCCACGAAGGTGCAGCCACGATGGACTGGATGGAACAGGAACAGGAACGTGGTATCACTATTACCTCTGCTGCTACTACAGCTCAATGGAAAGACACCAGAATCAATATTATCGATACACCGGGACACGTAGACTTCACCGTTGAAGTAGAACGTTCGCTCAGAGTACTGGACGGTGCTGTTACTGTCCTTTGTGCAAAGGGCGGCGTTGAACCGCAGTCCGAAACCGTATGGAGACAGGCTGAAAAATACGGTGTTCCGCGGATGATCTTTGTTAACAAGATGGACATCCTGGGTGCAGATTTTTACAGAGTCGTTAAGATGGTAGAGGAAAGACTGAAAGCAAATGCAGTGCCTATTCAGCTGCCTATCGGTAAAGAAGACACATTTGTAGGGATTATTGACTTAGTAGAGATGAAAGCAGAGATATACAAGGATGACCTTGGTAAGGAATATGAAATGACAGATATTCCTGATGATCTTATGGATTTAGCTAATGAGTGGAGAGAAAAACTTCTGGAGTCTGTTGCAGAAGCAGATGAAGAACTGATGATGAAGTTCCTGGAAGGAGAAGAGATCACTAAGGCTGAGATCAAAAAGGTTATTCGTACCGCAACGATTGCAGGAGAAATGATTCCTGTAACATGCGGTTCTGCATATAGAAACAAGGGTGTACAGCTGATGCTGGACGCTGTTATCGACTATATGCCGTCTCCGCTTGATATTCCGCCGATCAAGGGCGTTGTTCCTGATACGGAAGAGGAAGAAGAAAGACCTGCAGATGACAATGGTCCGTTCTCCGCTCTGGCATTTAAGATCATGGCTGACCCTTATGTTGGTAAACTGGCATTCTTCCGGGTTTACTCCGGAACGCTGGACTCCGGGTCCTATGTTTACAACTCTACTAAGGGCAAGAAAGAAAGAGTGGGACGTATCCTGCAGATGCATGCGAACAAGAGAGAGGATATCGAAAGGGTATACTCCGGTGATATCGCTGCTGCAGTAGGTTTGAAAGTGACGACAACTGGTGATACTCTGTGTGACGAAAAACATGAGATCATTCTGGAATCCATGGAATTCCCGGATCCGGTTATCGAGATCGCTATCGAGCCAAAAACAAAGGCTGGACAGGAAAAAATGGGTATTGCTCTGGCAAAACTGGCAGAAGAAGACCCTACGTTCAAGACATATACGAACGAGGATACCGGACAGACGATCATCGCAGGTATGGGTGAACTTCATCTGGAAATCATCGTAGACAGACTTTTAAGAGAGTTTAAAGTAGAAGCAAACGTTGGTAAGCCACAGGTTTCCTACAAGGAAACGATCACAGCTCCGGCGGACGTGGATCACAAGTACGCAAAACAGTCTGGTGGTCGTGGTCAGTACGGTCATGTAAAGATCAAGGTTTATCCGAGAGAGCCGGGAGAAGGCTTCGAATTCAAAAATTCCATCGTTGGTGGTGCTATTCCGAAGGAATACATTCCGAAGATCGAAGAAGGAATCAAGGAAGCTATGCAGACTGGTCCGGTTGCAGGATACCAGGTTGTGGATGTTGGCGTAGAACTGTATGATGGTTCTTACCACGAAGTTGACTCCTCTGAGATGGCGTTCAAGATCGCAGCATCCATGGCATTCAGAGAAGCAGCCAAGAAGGCTAAGCCGGTACTGCTCGAACCGATATTCAAAGTTGAGGTTACTGTTCCAGAAGAATACATGGGAGATGTAATCGGCGATATCAGTTCAAGAAGAGGCAGAATCGAAGGCTCTGATATGAACAACGGAGCGGTAGCAGTAAGAGGTTATGTACCTCTCTCCGAAATGTTCGGATATGCTACAGACCTGCGTTCCAAGACACAGGGTCGTGGCGTTTATGTAATGCAGTTCGACCACTTCGAAAAATTACCAGACAGCCTGCTTGAATCAATCAATAAATAAATAAATCCTTTTTAGCGGATTTGGATGAAAGGAGAAATAAAATGGCAAAGCAGAAATTTGAAAGAAATAAGCCGCATATCAATATCGGAACCATCGGTCACGTAGACCACGGTAAAACAACTCTGACAGCAGCGATCACAACAGTGCTGCACAAGAGATACGGACTGGGAACTGACGTAGCCTTCGATCAGATCGACAAGGCTCCGGAAGAAAAAGAAAGAGGAATCACGATCGCAACTGCGCACGTAGAATATGAAACTCCAAACAGACACTATGCGCACGTTGACTGCCCGGGACACGCAGACTATGTAAAGAACATGATCACAGGTGCTGCACAGATGGATGGAGCTATCCTGGTAGTAGCAGCAACAGACGGTCCTATGCCGCAGACAAGAGAACACATCCTGCTGTCCAGACAGGTAGGCGTACCATACATCATCGTATTCCTGAACAAGTGTGATATGGTAGATGACGAAGAACTGCTGGATCTGGTAGAAATGGAAGTAAGAGAACTGTTAGACCAGTATGACTTCCCGGGAGATGACACACCGATCGTAAGAGGATCCGCACTGATGGCACTGGAAGATCCAGATGGTCCGTGGGGAGACAAGATCGTAGAGCTGTTCGAAGCGATCGACGAATACATTCCTGAACCGCAGAGAGCAAACGACAAGCCGTTCCTGATGCCTGTAGAAGACGTATTCTCCATCACAGGAAGAGGAACAGTAGCAACAGGAAGAGTAGAAAGAGGAAGCCTGACAGTTGGAACCGAAGTAGAAATCATCGGACTGACTGAAGAAAAGAGAAAGGTAGTCGTAACTGGAATCGAAATGTTCAGAAAGCTGCTGGACGAAGCAGAAACTGGAGATAACATCGGAGCACTGCTGAGAGGTGTTCAGAGAGATGAAATCGAAAGAGGACAGGTACTGGCTGCACCGGGAACGATCCACCCGCATACAAAGTTCAAGGGCGAAGTATACGTACTGAAGAAGGAAGAAGGCGGAAGACACACACCGTTCTTTAATGGATACAGACCGCAGTTCTACTTCAGAACAACAGACGTAACAGGCGATCTGCAGTTACCGGAAGGAACTGAAATGTGCATGCCTGGAGACAACATCACAATGACGATTTCCCTGATCACTCCGATCGCGATCGAAGAAGGACTGAGATTCGCTATCAGAGAAGGCGGAAGAACAGTTGGATCTGGTGTTGTAACTGAGATCATCGAGTAATTGCTTGTTAAAATTGCCCGTGGCGTTGTTGCCTGCGGAATGCTCGCTTCTCACGTACGATAAGTACGCTCCGAGGCTCGCATCCTTGGCGCCTAGCCACAAACAATTTTTCCTGCGCAATTAGTAGGGAGACCTATCCAAATAAAAAAGGGAGCCGCAAGGCTCCTTTTTCTGTGGAAGAAAGCTTTATAAAAGCAGATAAACAACACAGAAAATTCTAACAGAATAATTAAGGCTCTGTTAAAAATGTTGGGGTGGAGGATACTCCAAGGATTTCAGAGCCTCTTTCATTTTTTGAAAAAACGCTGTTTTCATCGGCTCCTACGGGAGTATCC
>NZ_JACRWC010000029.1 GCF_014306095.1 Lentihominibacter faecis | reverse complement strand
GAGATGTGTATAAGAGACAGGTCTCATGTTCTTCATCGATCACGATCAGCCCGATGTTTTCCAGGGGCGCAAATACTGCCGAACGTGCTCCGATGACGATCTGTCCGTCTCCGTCGCACCCGTCGCGCACTTTCTTCCACTGATCGTAACGTTCTCCAAGGCTGAGCCTGCTGTGGAGCACCGCCACTTTCCCGCTTCCAAAACGCCCGATGAACCGATCGATGATCTGACCGGTCAAGGCGATTTCCGGAACCAGAACGATCACATTTCTTCCTTGCTCCAGGACTTGCTGCGCCGCCCGGATATAGATTTCTGTCTTTCCGCTTCCCGTAACGCCGTGCAGTAAGAAGCGCATGTGCTTCTTCGCTTTTGCCGCCTCTCCGATCCTTTGCAGGATCTGCGCCTGCTGCAAAGTAAGCTCTTTTACCGACGATGGCTCGCCCTTTTCTTCTGCAAAAGGGTTTTTTCTCTGTCCGCGCCGTGCTTTTTCGCCCACAGGGGTAAAGCAGTTGACCGCATCGATCAGTCTGCATATGTAGCGTTTTTTCATCCAGAGAGCAGTCCGGATCATCTCCTCGCTGAGGGAAACATCATCGTCCACCTTTTCGATATAACGCAGCCGTTTCCCCAGCTCGTCGCCCGAGTGTCCATCGGTTTCAACGACGTAAGCCTCTCTGAGGTTGCGGCTCCTGGCAAAGGGGACATATACCTTGTTCCCGATCTTTGCATCATCCTTCACTCCGTATGTGTAGAGCTGATCAGTCTGATCGCTTTTGTTGTCTATTACCAGATTGGCATATTTCATGTATTACAGCAGGAAAATGTTGTTTTCCCTGCACTCCTTTATCATATCATCCGACCAGATGGACGCCTGCACTTCGCCGATATGTGCCTTGCGCAGAAAATACATGCACAGTCTGCTCTGGCCGATCCCGCCGCCGATGGTGTACGGCAGCTCTTTATTTAATATCATCTTATGGAATTCCATGTTACGTCTGTCGTCCGCACCTGCGATGGTCAGCTGATGATCCATTGCCGTTTCATCGACACGGATCCCCATGGATGAGATTTCGAAAGCATGACCCAGGATATCGTTCCACAGAAGGATGTCGCCGTTGAGTTCCCAGTCATCATAGTCAGGCGCTCTGCCGTCGTGTTTTTCGCCGGATTTCAGCACGCCGCCGATCTTTTTGATGAAGACAGCTTTTTTTTCTTTCGTGATGGCGTCTTCCCGTTCCTTTGGCGTCTTGTCCGGGTACAGATCCTCCAGCTCCTGAGATGTGATGAAGAAGATCTCATTCGGAAGGTCTGTCCTCAGATTACGGTACAGTCTGTTAACGTAGTCATTGAGATTTTTCAGCGCGTTGTACAGCGTCGTAACTGTTTCATCCAGATATTCTTCTGTTCTGTCTTCCTTCGTGATGACTTTTTCCCAGTCCCACTGATCCACATAGATGGAATGGAGATTGTCCAGTTCTTCATCGCGCCGGATCGCGTTCATATCCGTGTAAAGTCCGGTGCCCGGCTTGAAGTTGTACTTGCCGAGAGCCATCCGCTTCCACTTGGCAAGAGACTGCACGATCTCAACTTTCTTTTCACCCATATCCTTGACTGTAAAACTTACTGTACGTTCTACACCGTTCAGGTTATCGTTCAGTCCTGTCTCCGGAGCCACGAACAGCGGCGCGGAAACGCGCCGCAGCTGCAGTCCGTATGCCAGTTCCTGCTGAAAAAAATCTTTTATTTTTTTGATTGCCCGCTGACTTTCCATATAATCGATCACGGGCGTGTAGTTCTCCGGAATCTGTAATTTACCCATTTTTTTGTCTCCTCCTACCTTTTCGAATATTCACAGCCACAGTAATCCTGCCTGTATAAATCATATTTTTTTGAAAGCTCCACCGATCTGCCAAATCCATTCTTCTTTTTAAAATCCCGATCTAAAAACGAGAGTCCATACTGAAGTGCCAGCTGGCATCCGATTTCCGAGATGGCTTTGTAGTTCTTATGAGGGCTGACGCTGAGAGTCGTACCGAAAATCTCATGGCCGGAGAGACTGGCCGTCTCAGCCGTCTTTTCCAGACGCTGCCGAAAGCACAGCAAACACCGGGCACCGCCTTCCGGATCCGATTCATGTCCCTTCGTCCGTTCATAGAAACTGCCCGGTCTGTAATCACCTTCCTTGTACAGGACTCTGGTCTTCCCAATATTTTCTTCATTGAATTTCTCTAAAAACTGAATCTGCGCACTGCGCCGCCTTAGATATTCTTCCTGATCTGTAATGCACGGATTATAAAAAAATACCGTTACATTGAATTCTTCTGCCAGACGCTCTACCACCGCGGTACTGCATGGTCCGCAGCAGCTGTGAAGCAAAAGGCTCCGTTTTTCCACAGGTTCCTGAAATTTCCCATCCGGAAAAAAAGTCCCACAATCGCTGCTCCCGCATGCGGTCTGTGCCGTAGTGCAGATTTTTTTCTCTTTATTTGTCATTGTTATACGATCCCTCATTGACAAGTGTACTATTAACAGCTTATTATATCATATATTTGCAACGCTGAAAACACAAGACTTTCATACATTTATACATTCATGTATTCATAACAGGAGGGAAAATATGAATCCAGGACCGGCTCCTCATTTTTTCGATGAATCCGACGGACAGAAACTCCGCATCCATACGATCAGCACATATCTGAAGCAGACTTTCGGAAGAAAAATCGTCAAACTGTCTCTGGACGGGGGCTTCACCTGTCCTAACCGCGATGGAACAAAAGCCTTTGGCGGCTGCGCATTCTGCTCCGCCAGCGGTTCCGGCGACATGGCCAGCGGTTCCGGCGACATTCGTGCAGACCTGGACAGACAGATCCGGCTATTGTCCGGCAAATGGCCGGATGCCGGCTACATCGCCTATTTCCAGAGTCACACCAACACCTATGCTCCCGTAGAGGAGCTTCGTGCAAAATTCACTGCTGCCCTGCAGCATCCGGATGTCATCGGGATCGCCATCGCCACAAGGCCTGACTGTCTTCCTCCTGATGTGATCGATCTTCTGGATGAACTGAATCAGCAGACGTTTTTATGGGTGGAACTGGGTGTTCAAACGATCCATCCTGAGACTTCCGCAGACATGAATCTCTGCTATTGTGTATCGGATTACGACGATGCTGTCTGCCGCCTGCAGGCGCGAGGCATCCGTGTCGTTTCTCACCTGATCCTGGGGCTTCCCGGCGAGACAGAAGATATGATGTTCCAGTCGCTGGAGCACGTCTGTCAGACAAAGCCCTTCGGACTGAAACTCCACATGTTCAACCTGGTCAGGGGTTCCCAGATGGAAAAGACCCATCCGAATTACGTGTCGTTTGAATCCATCGACGATTATATCGACCTGGTCGTCCGGATGATCGAGCAGATCCCGCCGGAAATCGTTCTACACCGCATCTCCGGCGATGCGGTACGCTCCACACTGATCGCTCCGGAATGGAGCTATAAAAAGCGAACCATTTTAAACGGAACCCATAAAAAACTGGCGGAAAAAAACACATGGCAGGGAAAAGCTCTATAGAGTTCCCTGCCATGTGTTTTGCGTTCTATTCTTTTTCACTGTCCATATGCGGTGTTTCCAGAAATTTCGTATTGACCGGCGTCAGTCTGCCGCCGTTAGGACCTAGAGATCCTTCGTTATAGTGTCTTCTGCAGAGAGACACATACATGTCATCGCCTCCCACCAGGATCTGCTCGCCGCTCTTGACGAATTTCCCGTCCACTACACGAGCCACCATGGTGGCCTTGCGGCCGCACCAGCAGATGGTCTTGATTTCTTCGATCTTATCTGCGTAGATCAGCATGTAATAAGATCCTTCAAACAGTTCGTTTTTAAAGTCGTTTTTCAGTCCGTACGCCAGCACCGGAATATCGAAGCTGTCAACGATCTCGATCAGTTCTTCCACATGATGTTTCTTTAAAAACTGACATTCGTCCAGAACAACGCAGTCGATCGGCTGGATACTGTTTTCACGCATAAAGATTTCAAGAATATTCGTATCTTCATTGACGATGGTAGCATCTCTGCTCAGTCCGATCCGCGAAGTGATCTTGCCCTTGCCATAGCGATCATCCACACCGGGGACCAGCGCCAGAACACGTTTGCCCCGTTCCTCGTAATTGTGGGCAACCTTTATTACTTCAATGGATTTACCCGCATTCATCGTACTGTATCTGTAATATAACTGTGCCATGATTTTCCCCTTTTATAGTACTAGTTAAGCCGCGCAATTCTGGCGTTTGACCTGCGCGCTGTATGATTCAATCGCTTGAAAACCGCAGAAGAATTGCACTGCGGCTAAAGCCGCGCAATTCTGGCGTTTGACCTGCGCGCCAAATCAGAGATTTGGGCAGGTCATAAAAAAAAGTAACCCCTCAGAACGATGTCAGCAAGAGGTTACCTTTATGATAAGTGGTGCCCAGACTCGGAATCGAACCAAGGACACGGGGATTTTCAGTCCCCTGCTCTACCAACTGAGCTATCTGGGCAAACTACTTATATACAATTGTGGTGGGCCATCAGGGACTTGAACCCCGGACCTGCCGGTTATGAGCCGGATGCTCTGACCAACTGAGCTAATGGCCCAATAATCGAAACGTTTCCGTTCCCTGAAATGGTCGGGGTGGCAGGATTTGAACCCGCGGCCCACTGGTCCCAAACCAGTTGCGCTACCAAACTGCGCTACACCCCGATATTGTTTAGTCCATATTTGGCAGGGGCAGTAGGATTCGAACCCACGGCACGTGGTTTTGGAGACCACTGCTCTACCAACTGAGCTATACCCCTACACGACTGGCGAAAGGTTTACTAACCGATTCACACGATATGGCGGAGAAGATGGGATTCGAACCCATGCGGCCCTTGCGAACCCTAACGATTTAGCAAACCGTCCTCTTCAGCCTCTTGAGTACTTCTCCAGGCTAAACGTAATTGTTTTTGGCGTATTACCAAACGATAATCTCCGTTCCGCTTTTGGCGGAGAGGGTGGGATTCGAACCCACGGCCCCTTACGGAGTCACTGGTTTTCAAGACCAGCTCCTTAAACCACTCGGACACCTCTCCTCATGCTATCCTCACGGTTCTTTCCTGCAGATGCCCCGAACCTTTTAATTGGTGACCCATCGGAGGTTCGAACTCCGGACACCTTGATTAAAAGTCAAGTGCTCTGCCAACTGAGCTAATGGGTCATAATTGGCTGGGGTAGCAGGACTCGAACCTACGCATGACGGAGTCAAAGTCCGCTGCCTTACCGACTTGGCTATACCCCATCTTTTAAAAAAAATGGCGAGCCCACAGGGATTCGAACCCCGGACACACGGCTTAGAAGGCCGTTGCTCTATCCAGCTGAGCTATGAGCCCTTAACATGAAACCGTCCAGTATAGTCACTGCGTTTTCTTTATTTAAGCTGCCTGCAACCTGTGCTGACAGCCCTTAAAAAATTGGAGCGGATGATGAGAATCGAACTCACGCCATCAGCTTGGAAGGCTGAGGTTCTACCATTGAACTACATCCGCATAAAATTGGAGCGGAAGACGAGATTCGAACTCGCGACCCTCGCCTTGGCAAGGCGATGCTCTACCCCTGAGCCACTTCCGCATATTTATTGGTCGAGGGAGGTGGATTCGAACCACCGAAAGCTCAGCTAACGGATTTACAGTCCGCCCCCTTTGGCCACTCGGGAATCCCTCGAAATTTTGTCTGCCTGACTATTATACCATAACTTTTGTAAATGTCCAGCAGAATTTTTTCTTTTTATTGGAGCTGGTGGAGGGAATTACACAAATGCTTCGCATCTGCCGTTCTTGCCATCGCTCCGCATGGCTGCGAACATCTCGCTGCTTCAAAGTCCACCGGACTTTTCCACTGCGCTCGAGCCCTTTCGGGTTCGATTCCCTTTATTGGAGCTGGTGGAGGGAATCGAACCCCCAACCTGCTGATTACAAATCAGCTGCTCTACCGTTGAGCCACACCAGCATATCTAACATTATAAATGGCGATCCGGAACGGGCTCGAACCGTCGACCTCCAGCGTGACAGGCTGGCATTCTAACCAACTGAACTACCGGACCGCACGTAAACCCATTCGGGAATAAATGGTGGGCGTTATAGGGCTCGAACCTATGACCCTCTGCTTGTAAGGCAGATGCTCTCCCAGCTGAGCTAAACGCCCACGTGCTTGCACCGGCTTAACTGCTCGGCACATTTACTTACTATACAGCAAGTCACCCATTCTGTCAAGCATTTTTCGAATGTTTTTTTCGATTTGTTTCGCTCATTTTTCACCGCGATTTTACAGATTTTTTTGGAGTCTCACAACGCTTTGATTCTCAACGGTTTTCACGACCGGCATCACACTTTTTCCCTGACAGTCTTCTGAGAAATGACTTCTGCCTTTCCGGAAGTTATGTTTTGAAAAAGCAGTTCCACGTTCGTTAAGCTGCCCGAAAACGTCTGTATTTTCATCTCAATTTTGTCCGTATATTGAATATTGGCGATACGAAAGTTTGGAAGATTTTCTTCTCCCTCTCTATCAGCTTCTTCCAGATCCAGCTGTTCCGAGGCCATGTTCTGGATCTTAGCAAGATACGGATAATCGATTTTCACAGTAAGTTCTGCCATCTCCCGGACACTGCAGACACCTGCAGCTTCCAGGCCCAGCTTGGCACTGCTCGTATATGCTCTTACAAGACCTCCTGTACCGAGTTTGATCCCACCGAAATAACGCGTCACCACCACGATCAGATTGGTCAGTCCTTCCTTTACCATCATCTGCACCATAGGCGCCCCGGACGTCCCCTGCGGCTCTCCGTCATCACTCGCCCACTGGATCTGCGATTTGTCTCCTATTACCATTGCCGGCACGTTATGTGTCGCGTCTTTATATTTCTCACGTATCTCCGCCAGAAAAGCATCCGCTTCCTCACGTGACTCCACGGGACAGACGTGGGCTATAAACCGCGATTTATCGATCACCTGCACCGCCTCCGCCTGTTTTCTTACTGTTTTATACAATTCCATTTCTATTCCTCTGATTTTTCTCCGGGATCCACTGCAAAACTGCCATAACGAAGGGCATCTTCCCGTTCCAGCTTCCCGTGAAGCAACGTTCCTTCTTCTTCATATTCCATGGAGAATATCTGAGCGTTTTCACAAAGATACGATGTGATATCCCCTCGCTGATACGGGATCAGCAGCGTCATTTCCACACGACCTCCAAAAATTTTCTCCCGGATCTTTTCCACCAGAACATGTACGTTTTCTCCCGTCTTTGCAGAAAGATACACCGCTTCATGACCGCTGACATCCAGCGGAACGCTCTTTGCAATATCCATTTTATTATAAGCGACGATCTGGTCTTTATCCCCGGCACCGATCTGTTCGATGACCTTGTTGGTCACTTCCATATAGAAATCTCTGTTTTCATAAGAGCTGTCCACCACATGGATCAGAAGATCCGCATACCGCACCTCTTCCAATGTTGATTTAAACGCCTCGACCAGACTGTGAGGCAGCCTGCTGACGAATCCGACAGTATCGATCAAAATAAATTCGCTCCCCTGCTCAAGCGTGATCTTTCGATGCTGCGTATCCAGAGTCGCAAAGAGCATATTCTGCGAAGATACAGTCTTGTCCTCTCGTTCCGACAGCTGCAGCAGGCGGTTCATGATGGCTGACTTCCCGGAATTCGTGTAGCCCATCAGCGCAACAACAGGTATTTGAGATTTTTCCCTTCCGGAACGCTGCACCTGCCTCGTCTTTCCGATCCTCGCCAGTTCCGCCTTGATATCATCGATACGCCCCGCAATATGTCTTCGATCTGTTTCCAGCTTCTTTTCACCGGGGCCTCTCGTTCCGATCCCGCCTCCAAGTCTTGAGAGAGATCTTCCGAACCCTGTCAGCCGCGGCATACGATACTGAAGCTGAGCAAGTTCCACCTGCAGCTTCCCTTCCCGGGAAACGGCACGATCTGCAAAAATGTCCAGTATAAGGATCGTCCGGTCGATGACGCGCACCTCCAGCGCTTCTTCCAGATTACGCAGCTGCACTCCGGAAAGTTCGTCATTAAAAATAACCATGTCTGCTTCCATATTCCGACACAGTTCCGCCAGCTCCTCCACCTTGCCTTTTCCGATCAGCGTAGCGGTGTTGGGCCGCTCCAGAGACTGGATCATCTGACCCGCCACGGTAACGCCGTCCGCTTCCGCCAGACCTGCCAGTTCCTCCATGGAATAGCTGATGTCTTCCCGCAGCTGGATCCCTGCCAGGATCGCCGTATATTCTTCATTTCGTATCACTTCATTGTTTTCATTAAATCTAACCATGGCAACATTCTAGCATATTTATCAATCTAATGCATCTAAAATATCATCCTGCGGTACGACAACATAGCTGTCGGGCACTTTCCCCAGGATCACAGCTTCCGCTATCAAAATAGTGCTGTTGGTCTTAAAGACCCGCGTAGAAAACGGGGCTGCCATTTTGATCCTGCACGTGAGCACAATGTAAATTTTATATTTGGTCTGATTGATTCCCTGCGTTTCAAACTCCGTTTTAAAATCCATCGCAGATACGCTCAAAGGGATGACCGTGATCCCGACCTGCGGGCCGGTCTGCGATAAAAATCTGCTTCCCAGGAGAGCTCCTGCCGGTACCGAAAACTCTTCTTTTTTCATGTTCTGAAAAGACTCCTGAAGCCGGGCAGAAATCTGCGACATCAGCAGATTGATCTTTGCAGAATCAGCCTGCACCATAGACATGTTTCCTTCGTCATCCTTCGTGACAGTAAAAAGTTCATCCTTGTAAGTATCCTTTTGAAACTGTTCTGTCAGGACACGAGTCACCGTTCTCGACACCAGCACCTCCGCCCGTATCTTTGCCAGTTCCTCCATATTAGGCTCCAGCGTCAGCTTTATAAATCCTGCAAAGGCGACTGCGCCGCCTGCTGTAAGGGTCAGCAGTACTACCAGCAGAAGTTTTCGATGACTGCATCTTCTCTTTCTTCTTACAGCACGATACGACTTCATAGAAACTCCTTCCGGCCTCCTGTCTTCCCGATCCTTCAGGGCATAAAAAAACCACTTCGCTAATCAGCTTATGCATAGCGAAGTGATTTCGTGAATTCTTTTACATCACCATTTTCCCCAGCTCTTCCTTAAACTTGGAATTGATGATCTTGATGCGGGTGCCCTTCATCCCCAGCGATCTGGATTCGATGACACCGGCGCTCTCCAGTTTACGCAGAGCATTTACGATGACCGAACGCGTGATACCGGAACGGTCTGCGATTTTGCTGGCAACCAGGAGACCTTCATTTCCATCCAGTTCCGCGAAAATCTGCTGCACAGCTTCGATTTCCGAATAGGACAGCGTACCGATGGCCATCTGCACCATAGATGTCAGTCTTTCTTCTTCTTCTCTCTCCAATGACTTTCTTCTCTGGATCTCCAGACCGATCACGGCAGCTCCGTATTCACCGAGAACCAGATCTTCGTCATTGAATTTCGGGGAGTAACGCGTCATGATCAGCGTGCCCCATCTGGTACCTCCGCCTACGATCGGAATGACCGTGTGAAGCTTGTCCGATGTGTCGTAGTCATATTTAAAAATTTTCAGTGCTTCATCGCCAGTCAGATTGGCAGTGGTTTCCTTGACCTTCAGCAATTCCTCGTTGTATTCTCCCGGGAACACTTCATTACCGGTCTCCGGATCTGAAATCGTAGGGCTGTCCGATTTGATTTTATAATTTACACCTAACACCTTGCCTTTATCGTTGGCAACATAGATATTGGCATCCATCAGATCGCTCAGCACACTGCACATTTCATTAAATGAAAATACACCGGTCGGACTTTCCTGCAAAAGCCAGTTGAGTTTTCTTACTTTGCCTAAAATATCGCTCATTTCATCTACCTCGTCTATCTTCAATCAAATTTTATACGTCGTCACCGTCTATTATATATTCTTTGTCATCACAAAACAACTCTTTTTTTAGAGTTTTCAAAAAAGTTTCTTATTTTTACACAATTAACATAAGTTTGTTATTTTTTCTACAGCTTTTTCTTTATTCTAATACAGATTTGCGGTGACTATTTCTCTGCGTTAGAAAACCTCGGGAATTCCCTTTTCGGAAATCCACCGAGGCAATACAATACATCAACAGTTTTCCAGTATATCGCTACAGGATATATCTGTCAATATCTTCCGGGTGAATCTTTTCTGCAAATTTTTCTTTTACATAATCCTGATCGATCACGATTTTTTCCTCTTCCATGTCCGGAATATTGAAGGAAATATCCTCAAGAAGCTTCTCTAAAATCGTATGCAGTCTTCTCGCCCCGATATTTTCTGTCTGTTCGTTCATCAGGAATGCCATCGTCGCGATTTCATCGATTGCTTCTTCTGTGAATTCGATTTCGATCCCTTCTGTTTCCAGAAGCGCCTTGTGCTGCTTGAGCAGCGCGTTTTCCGGAACGGTCAGGATCTTAACAAACGTTTCTTTATCCAGATTTTCCAGTTCGACGCGGATCGGGAAGCGTCCCTGCAGTTCCGGGATCAGATCCGTCGGTTTCGCTGTGTGGAAAGCGCCCGCTCCGATAAACAGGATGTGATCTGTCTTCACCGGACCATGCTTGGTGTTGATCACACTTCCTTCCACGATCGGCAGGATATCACGCTGCACACCTTCTCTGGATACATCTGCACCACTGCGATATCCGGAGCCTGACGCGATCTTGTCGATTTCATCAATAAAGATAATGCCGTTCTGTTCTGCATTCTGTAAAGCATCATCCGTCACCTGATCCATATCGATTAGATTCTGTGCTTCTTCTTCTCTCAGGATCTTCCTGGCGTCCTTGACTTTGACTTTTTTATTTTTCATTTTTTTCGGTGCCATATCGCCAAAGATATTTCCGATCGCAATGCTCATTCCTTCATTGCCCAGATCCAGATTGTTGGCTTTCGGAGCATCCGTCACCTGGATCTCGATATACTGTTCTTCCAGCAAGCCTTCGCGCAGCTGCTGACGTACCTGCTCTCTCGCAAGATCCGTATCCATTCCGGCGTTTTCTGTCTGTTCTTTCTGCTGCTGTTGCTGCTCATACTCCTCTTTCTGGCTCAGATATCCGCTGTTTCCCAGGATAAAGTCAAACGGCCCGCGATTCTTGCTGCTGGCAGCTTTCTTCTGCCCGGGGATGATCGCTTCAATGATCTTCTCCTCTACGATTTCGTCTGCTATAGAGTACTTCTCTTCCAGCATAGCCTGTTTCGTGATGCGAATGGAAGCCTCCACCAGATCACGCACCATGGAGTCCACATCACGTCCCACATAACCGACTTCCGTAAACTTAGTCGCTTCCACCTTGACGAACGGAGCATCCATCAGTTTGGCCAGACGACGAGCGATCTCAGTCTTACCACATCCGGTCGGTCCCATCATCAAAATATTTTTCGGTGTGATTTCCTCACGCATTTTTTCGGAAAGCAGACTGCGTCTGTATCTGTTGCGCAAAGCGATCGCAACAGACTTCTTGGCTTCATCCTGTCCGATAATATATTTATCCAGTTCCTGGACGATTTCTTTTGGTGTCATCTGATACAATTTATTTGCCATTCTGCACCTCCTATAATTTTTCAACCGAAATGTTATCATTCGTATACACACAGATGGAGGATGCGATCTCTAAAGATTTGCGAACGATATCCTCTGCTCCAAGATCCGTATTGTTATACAGTGCATTTGCGGCCGCATAGGCATAGTTTCCACCGGAACCGATCGCGACAAACGGCTGATCCGGTTCGATGACCTCGCCTGTCCCGGACAGCACCAGCATATCTTCCTTGTCCGCAACGATCATCAGCGCTTCCAGGTTTCGCATCGCTTTATCAGAACGCCACAGCTGAGCCAGAGCTACAGCAGCCCGCTTCAGATTTCCGCCATGTTCATCCAGCTTCGCTTCAAATTTCTCCGTCAGAGAAAAGGCGTCTGCCACCGATCCTGCAAATCCTGTCACTATAGAATTCTTATATATCTTCTTTACTTTTTTCGCGCCATTCTTCATGATCGCCGTCTCGCCCATGGTCACCTGTCCGTCACCGCCGATACAAATATCGTCCGGGCCTCTTTTTACAGCTACGATCGTTGTCGCATGAAACTGTCCCATATTGTTTCCTCCTTTTCGGGTGTTCTTTCGCCTATTCCTTATAGTCGCATTCACTGTTGGAGCAGGCATATTTATGTTCTTTTGTCTTCTTCTCAACCAGCAGAGAGCCGCATTTAGGGCACTTCTTATTGACCGGCTTGTTCCAGTATGACTGTGTACAATCCGGATAACCGCTGCATCCGTAAAAAATTCTTCCCCGTTTACTGCGCCGCATCACGATATCTTTTCCGCACTGCGGACATTTTACATCGACACTCTGTACGATCGGCTTGGTGTTTTTGCACTCAGGATATCCTGTACATGCTGCAAAAGCACCGAAGCGTCCGTGTTTGATCGCCATAGGTCTGCCGCACTTTTCACAGGTCTCGCCGGTAAGCTCTTCTTCAAACTCCACCTTCTGGATTTCCTTTTCCGCAACATCCAGTTCCTTCTTGAAACCGCCATAGAAATCTTCTATGACGCTTTTCCAGCGCACACCCTTAGCTTCGATATCATCCAGATTTTCTTCCATCTGAGCCGTGAATCCAGTATCAACGATTTCCTTGAAATACTGCTGCATCATATCGATGACGATAAAGCCCAGTTCTGTAGGCATCAGAGATTTCTTGTCCTTCGTAACGTATTTACGATCCATGAGGGTAGCCACGATCGGTGCATACGTACTTGGACGGCCGATATCCTTGTCTTCCAGATCCTTTACCAGGCTGGCTTCTGTGAACCGGGAAGGCGGCTGTGTGAAATTCTGCGTTCCTTCTACTTTGACAAGATCCAGCTGCTCCCCTTTTTCCAGATGAGGCAGCAGATTGTTTTCCTCGCCGTCTTTCCCCTGCTGATACACTTTAAGAAAACCGTCGAAGATCATCTTTGATCCAGTTGCCTTGAACAGATAGTCGCCGTTGCTTATCCCCGCATTCACCGCCTTGAACCGTGCCGGTGCGATCTGACTTGCCAGAAAACGATTCCAGATCAACTTGTACAGCTTGTACTGATCTCTGGAAAGAGAATCCTTGATTTCGTCCGGCTCAAGTTCAATGTGGCTGGGGCGGATCGCTTCGTGAGCATCCTGCACATCGCCTTTTCTGTTTTTATATATGTTATTGGAGTAGTACTCCTCTCCCATCTTTTCGAGGATATACTCCCGAGCCTGTGCTTTCGCTTCATCCGAGATCCGAACCGAATCCGTTCTGATATACGATACCAGACCTATGGTTCCATGCCCTTTGATCTCAATACCTTCGTAGAGCTGCTGCGCTACCATCATCGTTTTTCTCGTGGAAAAGTTGATTTTATTAGCGGCATCCTGCTGCATGCTGCTGGTGGTAAACGGAGCAGGAGCTTTTCGAATACGATCCTTCTCATCCAGCGAGCTTACGATATATGGATTTTTCTTCAGTTCTTCCAAAATTGCATTGTTTTGGTCTTCATTATCAATAGAAAGCTTTTTTCCCTGACACTCTGTCAGTTTTGCTGTAAAAACCTTATCCTTCTGAAAATCAGCATTGATGATCCAGAATTCCTCCGGCTTGAAGTTCTTGATTTCGTTTTCCCTGTCGCAGATGATCTTAAGTGCTGCCGACTGTACACGGCCGGCGCTAAGTCCTCTCCGCACTTTTCTCCAAAGCAGCGGGCTGATCTGATATCCTACCAGACGATCCAGCACACGGCGTGCCTGCTGTGCATCCACCAGGCTGATATCGATCGGTCTCGGATGCTTGATCGCCTCCTTGATCGCCTTGGATGTGATTTCATTAAACACGATCCTGCAAGGAGTATCCTGATCGATCCCCAATAAAAAAGCTAAATGCCAAGAGATCGCTTCTCCCTCTCTATCCGGGTCAGTTGCCAGATAGACTTTCGAAGCATTCTTGGCTTCTTTCTTCAATTCTTTGATAATATCTCCCTTCCCTCGGATGGAGATGTATTGAGGTTCAAAGTCGTTATCGATGTCGATTCCCAGCTTGCTTTTTGGCAGATCCCGCACGTGACCGACAGAAGCGATCACCTTATATCGGCTTCCTAAAAATTTTCCTATTGTCTTGGCCTTTGACGGAGATTCCACAATCACCAGTATTTTTTTTGCTGCGGCCATGAATCTTCCTCCTTTAAACAAACGTACTTTTACTTCTAATATCTGATTATAGTCTATTTTCAAGCTTTTGCAATAAAAACTTTTCCCATAGCAGAAAAAACGATCCCCTTCATTTCCATAACGATCGCAAGACTTCCCACTTCATTTACCGGTTTTTTTAAATAAAATGCCAACTGGTCCAGAGACATTTCCCCATGACTGCAAAGGAGGAAATACAACTGCTTCTCCTCATCACTGAGCATCCGCTCTGCCTCCGGCTCCGACAGCACGGAAACACCCGATGCTTCCAGAAGATCCTGCACACCAGTCAACGCGAAAGCACCCTCCCTCAGCAATTTATTACTCCCAAGGTTATACTCGCTGTCGATATTCCCCGGCACCGCACCAACATCCCTGCCCTGATCTGCCGCCAGTTCTGCCGTGATCAGCGCACCACTGCGGTTTCCTGCCTGCACCACGACCGTAAGCGGGGAAAGTCCGCTGATGATCCGGTTTCTCTGGGGAAAATAGTACCGCTGCGCCGCAGTCCCCGGCGGATACTCTGAAAGCACGATCCCTGCTGATTCGATTTTTCCTTTTAACTCCCGGTTGCGCGGAGGATAACACAGATCCAGTCCGCAGGCCAGCACAGCAGCTGTATTCCCCTTCTCCTGCAAAGCGCCCTCATGAGAGCATGTATCGATTCCTACAGCCATGCCGCTGACTACGGTGATGCCTCTCTGTCCCAGGGCCTTCCCAAAAGAATAGGCAGTGCTCCGTCCATACTGGTTCGTTTTTCGCGATCCCACGATGGAAACACATTTTTCCTCTAAAAGTTTCGGATCTCCAATGTAATAAAGCTCCTTCGGATAATCTCTGATCTCTTTCAGAAGTGCGGGATAGACAGGCTGACCGGATGTCATCCTCTGGATTCTTTTTTTGATCTGTTTATGCTCCATTTCTTTTCATCTCCTTTTCCATGATCCGAAACTGCAGTGCCTCTGCCACTTCAGGCATTCCGATGGCCTCTTTTCCCTCCAGATCCGCTATGGTCCTGGCGATCTTGCAGATTTTCCAGTATGCCCGCATCGTCAGCCCCATCTTCTCATACGCCTGTCTTAAAAGCTCCTGCCCGCCCTGATCCGGCAGACAGTATCGTATGATTTCGCTCTCCTCCAGCCATCCATTTTCACGATGAGGCATCCCGCGATACCGTTCTTCCTGAATCCTGCGCGCTTCCACTACTTTCTCACGCATTTGAGCGGATGTCATGCCTTTGTTTTTCTCTTCCCGTTCCTTAAGATCCTTTCCTGCGACCTGTGCAACTCTGACGTGCATATCGATCCGGTCTGCAAAAGGTCCGGTCAGCTTTCTCATATGGCTGCAGATCTGCGCGGAAGAGCAGGTGCAGGTTTTCTTTTCATCCCACAGATTGCCGCATTTGCAGGGATTTGCCGCCGCTACGATCATGACCTCTGACGGGAAAATGATTTCTTCCAGATTTCTGTTAAGCCGGATAAATCCATCTTCCACCGGCTGTCTCATCGCATCGATCGCCCGTCCTTCAAACTCTCCAAGTTCATCCAGAAACAGCACACCACGATGTGCCAGCGACAATTCGCCCGGCCTTGGTTTCTGTCCTCCTCCGATAAGTCCTGCCATCGAAATGCTGTGATGAGGACTGCGAAACGGTCTCGAAGTAATGACCGGCTCATCTTCCGGCAACATTCCCGCCACACTGTAGATCCCTGTCAGTTCCAGTTGTTCTTCGTATGACAGGCGCGGTAAAATCGACGGGATCCTGCGAGCCATCATCGTTTTCCCGCACCCGGGTCCTCCCATCATCAAGATCCCGTGATCTCCCGCCGCTGCGATCATAAGCGCCCTCTTCCCGTATTCCTGGCCGATCACTTCTGAAAAATCCAGATCACTATGCGCTTCTTCCACATGTTTCTTCTTTTTATATGGAGCTGCTGTCTGCGGATCTTTGACGCAGCAGATCGCCTGGGTAAGATCGGAAACCGGAATGATATTCACATCCTCTAAAACAGCAGCCTCCTCACAATTCTGCAAGGGGAGCACGATGTTGTGCACACCCGCTTTCCGGGCACATAACGCCAGCGGCAATGCTCCTCGGATCGGATTGATCTTGCCATCCAGCGAAAGTTCTCCAAAAAAAGCAGTATCTTCTATCTGTGCTTCTTCGCCCAGAGTCAAAAGCAGGATCCCCAGAGCGATCGGCAGATCAAAATGGCTTCCTTCTTTTGGCTTGCCTGCAGGGGACAGGTTGACCGTCACCTTTTCCCGTGGAAATCTGTACCCGGAATTAATGATCGCCGGTCGGATCCGGCTAAATGCTTCTTTTATAGTCGTATCCGCAAGTCCCACGATCTGAAACCCCGGCATCCCCCGGTGCAGATCCGTTTCCACCGTTACCGGATATCCATTGACACCTTGCAGCGATGCCGTTTTCATTCTTGTAAGCATTCCTGTTCCCCCTTTCTTAAAACGCATCTCTGATCTGTTCCAAAGTGACTTCTACCACATGAAACCGCACGTCGTCATAAAACATCTCCTGCTCCTGTAAATAATGCACCGCGGTCCGCCTTATATGATATATCTTCTGCGCTCCAACGGCTTCACACGGTCTTCCGTAATGATCGTTTCGCCTGGTTTTCACCTCTACAAAGCTCACTTCGCTTCCCCTTGCAGCGATCAGATCGATCTCCCCTGCCTGACACCGGTAATTTCGTTCCAGGATCTCGTAGCCTTCCATCTGCAAAAGCTCCGCAGCAGCCTGTTCTCCGATCCTGCCAAGTTCTCTGTTTCCCATATTCCTATCCTTTCCTTTGTATCCATTTTATGTTATGTAAATATATGATAATATACCAGTTATTTCCTGTCAAGGCAAAAAAGAATACCCTGGGTTCTTTTTTCCTCCAGGGTACTATTTTTCTGATTCCTGTATGAAATTTACACTTTAAGTACGAATTTTTCTACCGCTTCTCCCACACCATCATGGTCATTATCGCTGGTGATATAATCTGCGATAGATTTGACTTCTTCTTCTCCATTTCCCATAGCTACCGCTATCCCTGCCTCCTGAAGCATGGCGATATCGTTAGGACTGTCTCCTGCTGCCAGCATTTCCTCTCTGCGGATCCCCAGTTTCTTCCCCAACTGTCTGAGTGCTTCCGCTTTGCTGGTGGTCGATCCTCCGATTTCCAGATTGTTAGGAAAAGACGTTGTCTCTT
>NZ_JACRWC010000044.1 GCF_014306095.1 Lentihominibacter faecis | reverse complement strand
CTCGGAGATGTGTATAAGAGACAGGATCATGCTCTTCTGATCCTTGGCGATCAGCGTCAGCTCCGCATTAAAGGACTTGTCCTGCGTGTTGTCTGTATCCCAGCTGACATCGATGAAACGTGCCCTCTCCTGCGGCGGCAGGGATTTCAGATTGTCACAGTCTTTTCGATGAACGGAAATGCCGCGGCCTTTGGTGATGAATCCGATGATATCATCTCCCGGTACCGGATTGCAGCATCTTGCCATACGGATCATCAGATTGTCCACACCTTCTACTTTTACGCCCGACTTCTCGTTCTTGCGCATCTTGCGTGCGTTCTGTGCTCTGCGCTGTGCCCGTTCACTGATCTCGTGGAGATTGTCCAGAAGTGTCTGTTCTTTCTCGGCTGCTTCTGCATGCTTTTCTTCCTCGTCATATCCGAGCAGCAGGCTCACCAGCTTGCTCTGCAAAGATCCACCGTTGGAAAGCTGTGTGTACAGCTCATCCGTATTTTTATATCCTAATGCTTTGACTGCTTTGTTCACGAATGCGTTCTTCAGCAGTTCACGCGGATCATAGCCTTTTTTTCTCATATAGCGGTCGATCAGATCCTTGCCTTTATCTACCGCATCGGTTTTATTTTCTTTTTTCAGCCACTGACGGATCTTGTTTCGTGCCGAACTGCTCTTGGCGATCTTCAGCCAGTCGATGCTTGGCCCCACTGCATTAGGGTTTGTAACGATCTCCACGATATCACCGTTTTCCAGCGGATGGTCGATGGTGACCATCTTGCCGTTATCCTTTGCACCTACGCATTTATAACCGACGTCCGAGTGGATCTTAAATGCGAAGTCCAGCGGTGTCGCACCTGCCGGCAGTTCGATCACGTCCCCGTTTGGTGTAAATACGAATACCTGGCTGGAGAACAGATCCATCTTCAGGGATTCCATGAATTCCTTCGGATCATTGGCATCCTTCTGCCATTCCAAAGCCTGACGCAGCCAGGACAGGTTCACTTCTTCCTTGTCGGTAGTGATCCCCTCCTTGTATTTCCAGTGAGCTGCAATACCGTATTCTGCGATCTTATGCATCTCATATGTTCTGATCTGGATCTCGAACGGCTTTCCGTTGTCGCCCACCACAGTGGTATGAAGCGACTGATACATGTTAGGTTTCGGCATAGCGATGTAGTCCTTGAACCGCCCCGGGATCGGAGTCCACATGGTGTGGACAAGACCCAGTACGGCATAGCAGTCCTTGACACTGTCAACGATGATCCGCACAGCCATAAGGTCAAATATCTCATCCAGCGTCTTATGCTGGTATTTCATTTTTTTATAGATGCTGTAAAAGTGTTTGGAACGACCGTAAATATCGTAGTGGATATCAATGTCCTTCAGGGCATTGTCGATCCGTTCCACTACGTCATTGATGGCATCTTCCCGCTCATCCTTGCGCTGGCTCACCTGTTCTGCCAGGTCGTAGTAGGCTTCCGGCTCCAGGAATTTCAGCGCGATATCCTCCAGCTCCATTTTGATGGCATACATACCAAGACGAGCAGCTAAAGGTGCGTAAATATCTAATGTCTCCCGGCATTTCTCGATAATTTTATCGTGAGTCATATAGTTTATGGTCCGCAGATTATGAAGCCGGTCAGAAAGCTTGATAATCAGGACACGTATGTCCTTGGACATGGCAAGGAACATCTTCCGCAGGTTTTCAGCCTGTCGCTCTTCTTTGCTCTCAAATTTCAGGGAAGCCAGCTTGGTGACGCCGTCAACCAGCATGGCCACATCTTCCCCGAAATCTACGATCAGTTCTTCTTCCGTATAGGATGTATCCTCGACGACATCATGGAGAAGTCCCGCTACGATGGTCTCTTCGTCCATTCCCAGGTCTGCCAGGATCTCCGCGACAGCCATCGGATGGATCAAATACGGCTCACCTGATTTTCTAAGCTGACCACGATGCATTTCTTCTGCCACATCGTAGGCATGGCCGATCAATTCGATATCGTAATTGGGATTAAATTCTAAAATTGTATCTAAAAACTCGCTTCTTCTCTTCATCTTCGTCAGTCAACCCTTACTTTTTCTGATTTCCTTTGACATACCGTTTGGAACGTTTCTGATCCATGGTATTCTTCTGTTTTGGCTGCAGAGCATCCGCACCGGACTTTGCAGGATCTGCCGGAGTGCTTTCCTGTTCTGCTGCCGCAGCGGCTGCTGTGTCAGCATCCTTAGGAGCATTCTTTGCAGTAAGATCTGCTGTATCGTCAGCCGGTTTGCCGATTTCTGCTTCTGGAAGTGCTTTCGTTTCTTCCAGCTGTTTCTTGGCTTTCTTCTTGCTCTTCTTGGTCGCTGCCTGTACCTGTTTTTCGTATTTTGAAACCTTCTTGCGCTTGCTGAATTCATAGTACAGCGGACTGCACATCGCGATGGAGGAATATGCTCCGGCGATGATGCCGACCATAAGCGGTACGACGAATTCACGGATCGCAGGTCCGGACATGATCAGCATCGGCACCATAACGATCAGAGTCGTTGCTGACGTCATCAGGGAACGTCCCAGCGTCTGAGCGATACTCTGATCTATGAGCAGATCCAGCTGCATGCTGCGCTTGAGCCGCAGGTTTTCACGGATACGGTCAAAGACTACGATGGTATCATTGATGGAGTAGCCGACTACCGTAAGGATACCTGCAATGAACGGATTGTTGATCGTGATATTGAAGATCGCATAGAATGCGATGACGATCAGCACATCGTGCAGCACGCCCAGAAGCGCCGCTCCGCCAAACCGCCACTGGCGGAACCGGAACCTGATGTAGACCAGCATACATATACCGGCGATCAGTACCGCCAGGAACGCATTGTTTCGAAGCTCTTTTCCGACGGAAGGTCCGAACAGTTCTTCTGCTACGACATCATCATCTGTCGTTCCGAAGTTTTCGTTGATCGTGCTGATGACCTTGGCGCGCTGATCGCTGTCAAGGGACTTGATGGTACGGATCACGATTTCTTTATTGCCTTCTCCGGAGTAAATGATTTCCGGATCCAGCTTATATTCCTTGATGGCTTTTTCTACATCTGCTGTCTTGACCGTCTTGCCCATATCCATCTGGATCATGGTGCCTCCGGTGAAGTCGATCCCGTAATTCATGCCTCTGGCTATGCCGAACACGAGTCCCAGTGCCAGGATCGCAACAGAAATCAAATAGAATATCTTCCTATAGCGAATAAAATGAAGTTCTCTTTTTATGTGGAATGATGCCTGGCCGGTTTTGTTGATGCCGAACATGCTGCGCTTTCCAAGCTTCGTACTGTCTGCCATGATGCCCACATAAAGCTGAGTAACCACGACAGCCGTGAATATTCCTACGACGATACCGATCATGAACGTCCATGCGAAACCCTTGACTGAGCTGGTACCGATTTCGTACAGGATCACTGCGGCGATCAGCGTCGTCACCTGAGAGTCGATGACTGTAGCCATAGCACGCTTAAAACCTTCCTGGGTCGCAACACGTACCGTCTTGCCCGCACTGATCTCCTCTCGTATACGGGCGAATATGATAACGTTGGCATCTACCGCCATGCCGACCGACAGGATCAGACCTGCAATACCAGGCAAGGTCAGCACGCTGCCCATCCATGCCATGATGTTGAGTACGATGATAACATACAGCAGCAGTGCAAGGTCAGCTGCAACACCCAGTCCTCTGTATGCAACGATCATGAGGATCAGGATCAGAGCCAGACCGATCAGCCCTGCATATACGCTCATTTCCAGTGCATTGTAACCGATCTTTGCCGACTGTACGGAAGAATTGACTTCTTCCAGAGTAAGCGGCAGAGCACCGCCTTTGATCAGTGCTGTCAGGTTGGATGCCTCTTCCTGAGAGAAGTTGCCTGTGATCGTGCATTTTCCTCCGCTGATCGGTCCTTTGTTAACCGATGGTGCGGAAATGATCTGATTGTCCAGCAGGATCATGATGGCGTCATTGTTCACGCCCTCTACGGAAGACTGTACCGCTCCGCTGTATGCCTTGACAGTCGCCTCATAAAATGCGTCTGCACCCTTACTGTCAAATTCCAGTGCTACTGCATATCCGGCAGAGTCCTGGTCAGTCGTTACTGATGCGTCTTTTACACTGCCGCCATCCAGCACGATGGTTCCGTCTGCCAGTGCAAACTGCAGCTGCGCCGTCTTGCCGATCTGCTCGATAGCTTCCTGTGCATCCTCTGCGCCAGGCAGTTCTACACGGATACGCTTGTCACCCTCAATAGTAACTACAGGTTCCGCAAGACCCATCTGGTTTACTCTCTCTTCTATGACAGCCTGCGTCTGCTCCATAGCCTTCTGCAGTTCCTCGCCTTTGAGGTCCGTCTTTGCTTCCATGACAACGTAAACGCCACCCTTGATATCCAGGCCCAGTTTCATCCGATCCTGTATCGGTTTTACCGGTCCAATGCCGCATACTGTCACATACCAGCCTGCAACGATAATGAAAAGAAACACTACCGCTAACACGCGTTTCCACTTATACTTCATCTTTGCCTCCGTCTTTTGTGATTGGTTTTTCCGGGCACAGCAATGCCCATTAAATCATACTGTTGATATTTTACTACTTTTTGTAAAGTGAGACAAGAGCAAACACGTTGATTTTTCAAACAGTTTACGCAGTTTTTGAGGATTTCGCCTTATTTCATGTCTTATGATTGACACCGCAGATTCCACCAAGGCTTCCCGCCGCCACCGGGATCAGATACAGCCAGCCTGTTTTCCCCAGAGAAAACTCCTCTGCAAAGAGTCCCTGGACCGACACAAGAATGATAGCAAGAAAGAAAACAGCCGCTGCGCCTCCAGCCAGAAGACCTCGTTTTTGAAATATCCTTCCCTCCATCATTCCCAGCACAAGGCTTGAAATACTCATGATCACCAGCAGTGACCCAAACGTCCAGGTCTCACGAAATCCTGTAAAATTCACCAGCACTGCCAGCGCAAAGGTCAGTGCAACAAACAGCACCAGCGCAATTACATAAGCCTTCAGGCTTTTTCTCAGTTTTTCCATACTACACCTCCCTTTGGAGTATATGTAAGGATTCTATCGAGATTTCCATAATTTCAGAAATATATCACCTGATAATGCTCTCATATCTGACTTGCTATATAAAAAATCACCCTGATTCCCTTTTCAAAGCCCCTGCGGATAGTTTTTTTGAAAAATCTGCAGATCACACCAGCCAGACTATCCTGATTCCAAAATCTCAGGCATATCGCGATAGTCTAAATCCAATCTCAGGAAATTTTCTATGAAAATCGCCCCTTCTTATACCCCTAACAGTGGCTCATCTTTCCCTAACTACCTCAGAGTTCAAATCTATTTCTAATCGTGGTATTTTCCCTCAACGGATTGGAATTCATTTACAGCAAATTATCCGAAACACTCTTTGCACGAAAATTCGAGGTAAAAAACGTAACCGCACCACCATAACCGCACCACTGTAATCATGCCGCTCGCCGGTTGCACACAAAAAAGCTGTTACAAAACGTTAAGTTTCATAACAGCTCTTATTCTCCATTTATATTATCCCGTAAAGAATTTTAAAGTCGATCGAGAAATCTACTTTTCTTCTTCAGC
The DNA here is from genome assembly GCF_014306095.1 of Lentihominibacter faecis. Lineage (GTDB taxonomy): Bacteria > Bacillota > Clostridia > Peptostreptococcales > Anaerovoracaceae > Lentihominibacter > Lentihominibacter faecis. The sequence continues at coordinate 12,256 of NZ_JACRWC010000044.1, read as the reverse complement.
TTTCTCTTCAACTACTTCGCCTTCAGCCTCTTCTGCCGGTTCTTCAACTTCTCCAGCTTCTTCAACTTCTTCCGGAGCTTCTTCTGCCGGAGCAGCCTTCTTCAGCTTCTTAGGCTTGCCGGATTTCTTTACTTCTGTTTCTTCAGCTTCTTCTTCATGAGCCTTAGCTGCAGGTTTTTCAGTTTCTTCTACAACCTTGGAAACAGCCCATCTCATGATTTCGAATTTTACTCTGTCAGCGCCAACCTGAATGACCAGGGATTCTTCCTTCGTTTTTACGACCTTGCCGCAGATACCGCCGATCGTGATGATTTCATCTCCGACCTGCACACCGCTTCTCATGGCGTTCACTTCTTTTTCTCTCTTCTTCTGAGGTCTGATCAGCAGGAAGTACATTACCGCGATCAGGATGACTAAAGGTAAAATCGTTGCCCAAATGTTTCCGTTCATTAAAGATTCCTCCTAACGGGTTTGTAATTTACACTATATCCATCGATATCACATATATCATGGTGCCGGCGATGGGGGTCGAACCCATACGGTGTTGCCACCACGGGATTTTGAGTCCCGCACGTCTGCCAATTCCATCACGCCGGCTTAACGAAAGTTATTATACCATCGGATGAGGGGTATTTCAAGGATTTTCTGCGGTAGAGCGCCATAGATATTTAACTATTTTCACTCTTCTACTGCTTTGACAGTCGGCACATCGCTCAACTTTGTCAGTTCCGCCGCCTCCTGACCGTTTTTGATCAGATAAAACTTTCCATCCACCTCGATCATAGTCGCAATAATATTCTGCTCATCATCCAGCAACGCAAGGCAGTTTCCGTTGGTTTTTCGGTATTTTCCCTCCACCATATCCATATCATTCGTATAAAATCCGTAAACACACTCCTCCTGCTGATCCATGATGACGTAATACTCCGCATCAGCGCTCTCCTGTTGCCCCAGCACATACGTCCCCTTGAACCCCTGACCAGCCTGTTCGGACTCCTCCGGCTTCGGGCTTTCGATCGCCAGAATCACAACGATCACCAGCAGCATCACGATCAATGTCACAATGACCGCATCAAATTTGAGTTTGGTTTTCATGATCGGACTCCTTTTTACAACTCACACTTTTCTATTCTTTCCAAAATATTCGATGTTATCATGCACCATGTTCCTCCAGAAATTTTGCAAAGACCGCATCAGCATCCTGTACACGTCCAGCTTTTGCATCAGCATAACCTGCTTTCAATTTTAAATACAACTCTTCATCGGTCATTGCATCAACATTCACGGAATCAGGCACCTGCGGTAATGTAACCGGAAACGGGATTCCTCCTGTAAGGGAAATCTGATTGAGATACATATTTATTGCTGTGGACATCGGAATGCCAAGCTTTGATAAAACAGCTTCTGCGTTTTCTTTCACCGCCGGATTTACTCTTAAATTCAACGTGGCTGTCTTTTCCATCACGATCACCTCCTTGTACATACAAAGTAACGCACTTGTCATTACTTGTCAAGGAGTATTCCTTTGCAATTCTTACACATTCACGACTTCCAGCTCTTCCTCTGCGATCTTTTCCATGTGCTTCTTGGCGAAGACCCGGTACATGATCGGGATCACTACCAGTGTCGTCAGCGTCGCGTAGAGCAGACCGCCGATGCAAACGATGGCTACCGGCTGCATCATTTCCGCACCGGTGCCCAGACCGATAGCCAGAGGCAAAAGTCCCAGGATCGTCGTAATAGCCGTCATCAGAACAGGACGCATACGGACAGCACCTGCCTCGATGACAGCGCTCTCCATATCCATGCCTTCCAGCCGGAACCGGTTGATGCAGTCTACCAGTACGATAGCATTATTGACCACGACACCCATCAGCATAACGAATCCCATCATGGATACTACGCTGACGTCCTGACCGCAGATCAGCAATGCCAGCATCCCGCCCGTAAAGGCCAGAGGGATCGTAAATATCACGATAAAAGGCGATCGCAATGACTGGAACTGAGCTACCATCACTAGATATACCAGGATGAAACCCACCAGCAGCATAAGCATCATCTGCTTCATGGAATGCATGATCTCCTCGTTTTCTCCACCGTAATCCACCTTGACTCCACTCGGGATCAGCTTTTCTTTCTTGATCATTTTCTGTACATCGCTGTTGACGTGAGTAATATTATAGCCATCTTTCACAGAAGCAGTCACCGACAGACTCCGCTTCTGATTATCGTGGTTGATCTCACTCAGGGAAGCAGTCGTCTGGATATCTGCGATAGAGCTGAGTTTCACCTCTGAGGAGCCAGAAGGCGTCGATGAAGATGCGCCGCTCGCTGAGCTGCCGGATGTCCCGGACATAGATCCCCCTGAAGCCGCTGCGCTTCCCGATCCACCAGCAGCACCCGAAGATCCAGCACTTCCTGAAGCCTTCAGCTTCATGTTCTCAAGATCCTCTCGCGTAAACGCCTCGCTGGTCGAATTCTCAACCACCACATCCATGCTGCTGCCATTCTCCGAAAGCGTCGTTGCCGCAGACTCCTTAGTCAGCTTTGCAGAAATCTGCTGGTATACCTGCGCCACCGTAAGCCCATACTTCATAGCCTGGTTCTTGTTGACCACAACGTGCAGTTCTTTCGAACTGTCCTCATCGATAGTAGAAATATCCTCCAGGCTCTTCATGCCCTTCAGCTTCCGTTCAACGGCAACGCCCGCAGTACGCAGCTGTTTCAAATCCTCGCTGTAAAGCTTGATCTGCACACCGGAGCCTCCCATCATGGACGACATATCCATATCAGCCGAAGTCACGATCTCACAGTTATATTTCTTTGCCAGCTTATCCAGCTTCTTTGCAATGATTTTGCCGTTGTCCGCCTTATCCTCATCCAGGATGATATATACCATGGTGGACGTTACATCCTGAGACATTCCGGACATACCCATCATGCCTGCCGTATCGCTGGACAGCATCGCACCTGTCGTTTCCACACCGTCCACTTTGCGGATCTCCTTAACGATCTTGTCCGTCGTATCGGAAGTTTCTTTCAAAGTGCTCTCCTTCGGCATCTGGATGGTAGCAGAGATCTGCGGCGTCGACATGGACGGCATAAAGGACAGACCACGCATCAGCGCCAGGCCGGAAGAACCCACCAGCAGCACCACAGCAGCAATCAGCACGACTGCCTTATGAGAAAGTGCCCAGCGCACTGCAGCCCGATATTTATCCATAAAACGTCCCGTCTGGCTGAGGACCGTAAGACGCGTCTCCTTCTTCAAAAGTCCCCTGGCCATAGCCGGAACCAGCGTCAATGCGATCAAAAGACTTGCCAGCAGCGAATACGCTACCGTCAGTGCCAGATCCGTGAAAATATCACGCGTCATCCCGTCTACGAAAATGATGGGAACGAACACACAGATGGTCGTCAAAGTCGAAGCTGTGATCGCTCCCGCCACCTGCACCGCCCCGGAAAACGCAGCCTGCACCCGACTGTATCCCATGGAGCGCAGACGATAAATATTTTCCACCACCACGATGGAATTGTCCACCAGCATCCCGACCCCGATAGCCAGCCCTGCCAGGGAAATCATATTCAAAGTCACACCCGAGAAGTACATCAGAACGATGGCAAAGATCACGCTGAGCGGGATGCTGACCGCAGTAATAAGCGTCGGCCGCAGATCCCGCAGGAACACCAGCAGGATCACGATCGCCAGGATCGCGCCTAAAAGCAGATTCTGCAGCACCGAATTGATAACGATATGAATATAGTCCCCCTGGTCATACAGCGTCGTAAATGACAGACCATCATCCTTGTATTCCTTTTCCAGTTGAGTGAACTTATCCGTGATGTTCTCAGACACATCTGCCGTCGCGTAGCTGGACTGTTTCGTAAAACTGAGGAGCACCCCATTATTGCCGTTGATCTTGGCATATGTCTCCGCATCATCGTCCGTGTATGACACCGTCGCCACATCACAAAGACGGATCGGATCCAGGCCATCGATCCCCATATCAAATAAAATCAGATCTTCCAGCTCATCCTTATCCTTGATCTTATCACCGACACTGACCAGCACCTCCGCTTTGCCGTCCGTGATATATCCCGCCGGCATGGAAAAATTCTGCGCGCTCAAAATCGCCGAAACGTTCTGCATGGTGATCACGCCCGTCATGTCCGCACTGGCAAGAGCCGCCTCTTTGGAGCTTTGCAGCTGACTGAGCGCCGACTGCAGCTGATTTACCGTCGCTTCGACCGTGCCCTCTGCAGAAGTCAGGTCTGCATACTTAGACCCCAGTTCAAAGTTCATGGCAGAGCCCTGTGCATCCAGATCCTCAATGGCTTTGTCGATCTGCTTCAGCTGCGCATCCGCCTGATCGATCTGCGGCACCAGCTGATCCAGTGAGGAAGGATCGATCCCCAGCGCTTTCAGCTGACTTTCGATCTGCGGCCCCATGATCGGATCATCCTTGTATTTCTTGTACTGTTCATACAGCGCCTTGATGGCCGGTCCATTCTGCTTCAAAGAAACCAGCTGATCACGACTTTCCTGCAGCTTCGTCTTCGTTGCAGCAAGCTGCTTTGCAGCCTGAGACTGCCCGTCCTTCACCGCTTTTTTCCCTTCCTGTATCTGCTTCTTTCCCTTCTTTGCAGCTGCCATGCCGCTCTTCATCTGACCTTCCGCATCGCCCATCTGACTGTTGATAGCCGCAGCAACTTTTGAATTGACCGCATCGATCTTGTCCTGAGACAGCACGATCTGGACATTGTCGTCCACCATACCCATGGCAGACACCGAAGCCACACCTTCTACGCCCTCCATCTGACTTAGCAGATTATCCTTCGTAAATTGGGACACCTCGCCCGACGACTTGTCATCCATGCCGATCGCGGCCGTCACCACCGGCATCATGTCCATGCTGATCTTCATGACCACAGGAGTCCCGGCCGTGTCCGGCAGCACACCTTCGATCTGATCGATCTTGTCACGAATGTCCACCGACACAGAATCCATGTTGACACTGTCCGAAAACTCCAGCTGGATCATAGAATAATTAGCTGCCGATACCGACGTTACGTTCTTGATGTTAGAAAGAGTCACCAGCTGCTGCTCCATCGGCTTAGTGATCTCCGACTCCGCCTCCTCCGGACTCGCTCCCGGATACGTGGTCATGACGATCACATACGGCGTGTTGATTTTCGGAAACAGATCAGGTGTCATCTTAGTAAGGGCGATCACCCCGAACACGATGACGATGACCACCGCGACCAATATCGTAAACGGCTTTTTAATGCTGAATTTTGAAAGCATTGACTCCTCCTGTCTTTCCTGTGCTGATCTGACGCATCCCTCAGGACACTTCTACTTTCCGTCGTATTGCCGGAACTCCCACCGGCTTCCGTTGAACACATTCATATCCACGTATTTTTCCCCATCCGCGATGTACTTTGACTTCGCCTTGAACGTGTACTGGCAGAACGTCCACTCACGCCCATCCGGAAGCTTCTCCGAAAGACCAGGATCGCTGATCCAGATCGGATAATCATCGTACCTGCCGGAAATATAATTCTTGTAAATATATGTATTAGTATAAATGATCGGCCTGCGACCGTACTTCGCCTCAAATTCATCCAGGATCACATCCAGAACATCATACATCTGACTTTTCTTGGGATGAGAACTGATGTAGTCCCCGTAAAACTCAACATCGACCACCGGCGGCAGCATCCCGAAACGCCAGTGCACCTGCTTGATAAAATTCTTCGCCTGCGACTTTCCCGGCGTATCATAACTCATAAAATGGTACGCACCGACCTTCAGATCCGTCCGATTCGCATGCTTCCAGTTCTCCTCAAACCGCTTATCCACATACGAACTCCCCTCCGTCGCCTTGATAAACGCAAAACTGATGTCCTCTGACGCCAGCCCCTTCCAGTCGATATCCTTCTGATGTTCCGACACATCGACCCCCTTCACCGGGTACGGTTCGTTCGGATCCACCTGCGACTCCGCCCGATACAAAAACAGATTTTGTATCAGACCACCTGCCACAACAATCGCCAGGATCCCTAAAAAAATCAAGAATCCCTTTTTCTTTCTGCAAAGGCTGCCGCCTCCCTGCGGGCGTGCACTCCTGCTGCGGCTGACGCGCCCACCGGCGCCGCGACCGCTCCTGCGCCCTGCGGACGCAGACGTTCGACTCTGCCACCCTCCGGCGGTTCTTTTCAAGCGACCGGTCTGCTTAGAATTCCCCGGTCCGGCAGACCGTTTTTTATTTGTCCCCCTGTTTTGACTCCTGTTTTCTCTCATGCTCTGTTATTTTTTCCGCTCCTCGTCTGACTCCTGTTTCTTCTCCTCTTTTTCCCCGAAATATCCCCGTTATATTCTGAAAACTCATGGCTGCCAGTTCCTTTAAACTGCGCTGCATGAATTCCTTCGTATCCTCATCCATATGTGTCACGGAATGAACCAGTGCCGGGATGTTCTTTCTCCAGTCATCACGGATCTCCGTAAACGATTTTATGCCGTTTTCCTCGATCAGATCATACAGCCCGTCAACGAACCGTTCCCGATCCTCCTGAGAAAGGGATCTTATCCACTGATTCAGCGTCCGGTCCAGATACCTGGCATCTGCCGTCAAACGATCCGGATAAGTGAAATCTCCGTCCTCCACCACCCAGGAATACGGGTCATGCTGCAGAAGACCGATTCCCCTGCTTTTGACTATCGTGAAGTCCTCCTGATTTTCAAAAAGCATTCCGATCAGCGAAGACTGTGGCACCGTTTTTTCGATCCGCGTCAAAACAGCCTGAAACAAATCGCTCTCAAGCACCTCCTGCGCAAATCCAGGACCATCATGGGAATAGATCTTCTCTATCCTCTTTCGCGCCCTTTTCCCGCAATTCGCAGCCGCATAGACTGCCAGATTACCACCTTTTGAGTGGCCGCCTGCAAGAAGCCTTCCACGGCAGTGAAACGCCGCCTCGTTCAGATAAGCAGCTGCCGCTTCCTGCGACGGCACAGGATACTGGAACGCCATGTTGAAATCCTCTTTCCAGCCGACCGGCGTTGCGTCCGTCCCGCGGAACGCCACGTAAAACAGCCTCTTCGAAAGGCGAAACGTAACGGCCGCAAACTGTTTTTCATCGGCAACATTGCTCTGCTCCCGGTATCCCATAACATGAATATCACGAAACCTGGGACTTGCTGACAGTGCCGTCAGGAGCTGCCGGCAGCTTTCTCCGTCCCATACGCCGTCAAACATCTGCTCAAAGCACTCTGCCCGGAACAATTCCGCAAGGCGCACGCCTCTCCAGCCTCTGGCTTTAGAAAGTTCCTGAGGCAGCTGAAAATACGACAGTTCCGAAAGGATCAGACTGTCCACCCGGTTCAGCGGTCTCACATCAAAACTCTCCATATGTTCTTTCGCATAGGATACGATGTTGTTCATGGCCATCTCCTCTGTTCTTTGAAACTACAGACACATCCTCAGAAGATATGTCTCACGTTATAAAAAAATGCCGGAGTCAATCGATTCCAGCATTTCAAAATGGTGCGGCCTACCGGACTTGAACCGGTACGGTCTCCCACACGCCCCTCAAACGTGCGCGTCTGCCTATTCCGCCAAGGCCGCATATATTGAATTGATTTATACTGAAAAATCAGTACCACTCTATTGTACGGATTTCCATCCCATTTGTCAATGATATATTTCCCTGTTTTGCGGAAAAATTACAAAAAAATCCCCACAAAACAGGTTGCTTTCCTAAAACGGATCCGAAAACAAAAGAGACTTCAGCTGTTTCTCCAGTTCTTCTCTCGTTCCCGAATTATCTACGATAAGATCCGATCTTTTTTTCTTCTCTTCTTCGCTCATCTGGCAGCTGATCCGATCACGCACCGCCTGCTCTGAAACCTGATCCCGCGCGCACACGCGCCGGATCCTCGCATCCAGATCCGCCGTCACTAAAAGTATCCGGTCGCACCTGTCCGCAAGCCCTGCTTCAAAAAGCAGCGGCGCATCGATAAGGATCCCCGGGATCGGGACCTTTGCAGACTCGACTCTCTCCCGATCCCCGGGATCCACAGGCTCGCCGCATTCCGCAGCCTGATAGGCAGCCACTTGTCTGTCCACTTCCTCGATGATATGTTTCAGCATGATCTCATCCAGCTTTTCTTTCTTTTCCTGTGCCGAAAAAGCGATGGCACCCAGCGCTTTGCGATCAAGTGAGCCATCTTCCCGCAAAATCGGTTTTCCCGGTTCTCCCAGCTCTCCTGCCGGACCAAACACCTGATCCAGCACCGGCAGAAGCTCACTGCCGTCTGCCGTCAGATCGCGTCCGATCTGATCCGCATCCACATGGGCGTAATTGCCTTTTTTCAAATATTCTGCTACGGTGGATTTTCCTGTACCGATCCCGCCGGTCAGCCCGATCACCGGGATCCTGTTTTTTCTGTCCTGTCCGTTCCTGTCCTCATGCATCTTCATGTCCTTCTCTACCGTTCATGTTTCCTACTTCAACTCATACCAGCTTTCGCCCTCGTTGAGGTCCGCCTTTAATTTCACTGCCAGTTCATAGGCGGATTCCATGTTCTCCGTCAGCAGTTTTTCCACCTGTTCCTTTTCTTCTTCACGAGTATTGATGATCAGCTCATCGTGCACCTGCAGGATCAGCCTTGATCTAAGCCCCTGATCACGGAGTGCCCGGAACACCTTGATCATGGCAAGCTTGATAATATCAGCCGCACTTCCCTGGATCGGCGTATTCATGGCAAGCCGTTCGCCTACCTGCTTGACCATATAGGCGGAAGCGTTGATCTCTTTGATGAATCGCTTCCTGCCAAGCAGCGTCGAAACGTAGCCGTTTGCTTTGCAGAATTTCACCTGCTCATCCATGAATTCCTTGACAGCAGCATGCTTTGCAAAATATGCCTTGATATATTCGTCCGCATCCTTTCTCGTGATGCGAAGCTCCGACGAAAGACCAAAAGCGCTCATGCCGTAGATAACGCCAAAATTGACAGCCTTGGCTCTGCTTCGCTCTTCCAGCGTGATCTTGTCTTCCGGAATGCCCAGTACGCGCGCTGCTGTAGCTCTGTGGATATCTTCTCCGTTGTTGAAGGACTCGATCAAAGCATCATCACCGGACATATGCGCCAGCACACGCAGCTCGATCTGAGAATAGTCAGCTCCCACCAGTACACAGTTTTCTTCCGGGATGAATGCTTTCCTCAGTTTCCGGCCCATCTCCTGACGGATCGGGATGTTCTGCAGATTCGGCTCTGTACAGCTGATCCTGCCCGTGGTCGTGACCGTCTGGTTAAAATGAGCGTGCACCTTGCCGTCCGTGCTGCTTATGAGCGGGATCAGACCGTCCACATAGGTGCTTTTCAGCTTGGAAACGGTCCGGTATTCTAAGATCAAAGGAATGATAGGATGCTTGTCCATCAGCTTTTCCAGAATGTCCGCACTCGTTGAATATCCCCGCTTCGTCTTCTTGCCTGCAGGCAGCCCCAGCTTTTCAAACAGGATATTGCCCAGCTGCAGCGGCGAATTGATGTTGAATTCTTCTCCTGCCAGTCCGTAGATCTGCTTCGTCAGCTCTCCGATCTGCTCCGCCAGGACCACACCGAATCCTTCCAGTATTTTTTTGTCCGTCCGGAAGCCCTCATGCTCCATAGAAGCCATGACTTCCACCAATGGCAGTTCTGCCTCATACAGGACTGTTTCCAGCTTCTGATCCGCGATCTGAGCCTTCTGTGCCTCTGCCAAGTTGAGGATCGCCCCACAGACTTCACATCCATAGGTCATATATTGTTCCGTCGGATCGGTGAAGAGATCTACCTGTCCGTTTTCCTCAAAGAATTCCTTTTCGTCTCTGAGGCTCTGATGCAGGTATTCGTTGGACAGCGCCGAAAGGCTGTAATTACTGCGGCTGGAATCCAGCACGTACTGCGCTACTTCTGTATCGAATGCCGTTTCAAACTTCGTCATACCATGACAAAGCAGCATATAATAATCGTCCTTCAGGCTGTGACCTGCGAAAGAGATCTCCTGCTCGGCCAGCCAGTCAAAAAATCCAGTCAGGTTCCTGCAGTCAAAATAGTAATACGTGTCTCCGTTGACAGCGGCAACGCCTTCGATCTGCGGCACGTCCAGGTGATTGTGATCTCCAAAGACTTTGATGGCGGTTTTGCCCTGCAAAGTCAGCTCCGCCAGCTGACTGTCCTCCCGGACGCAGACTTTTTCAAGCTTCTCAGCGTCCACCGCCAGAGGCTTTGCAGCAGGATCTCCGGATCCCGTACCACCGCTTCTCTGAACGTTTAATTTTTTCAGGAAACGATTGAATTCCAGTCTGGAATAAAGCTCTATCAATGCGTCATAATCCGGCTCCGTCAGCTTGTATTCTGCAAAATCGATATCCATCGGCACCTGGGTGTTGATGGTAGCCAGGCGCTTGCTCATCATGGCAAGCTGTGCATGTTCTTCCACCTTGGCTTTCACGCCTTTTGGCTTTACGTTATCGACATTTGCGATGAGGTTCTCCACGCTTCCATATTCTAAAATCAACTTGGTGGCTGTCTTTTCTCCCACGCCCGGAATGCCCGGGATATTATCCGACTGGTCGCCCATCAGCCCTTTAAAGTCTATGAACTGAGTCGGCGTGAAGCCGTACTTGTCCATCATGGCCTGCCGGTCGTACAGATCGAACTCTGAAACCCCCTTGCGCGTCAGGATGATCTTCGTGATATCTGTCGCCAGCTGCAGCTCGTCTTTATCGCCTGTGATGATGAGCGGTTCCATACCGCAGGACTCCGCCTCTTTCGCGATCGTCCCGATCAGATCATCCGCCTCAAAGCCCTCCAGTTCCACCTGCTTGATATTCATCGCTCGCAGAATATCCTTTAAGATCGGCACCTCCATGGCCAGCTCCGGCGGCATTTTCTTTCTGCCCGCCTTGTATCCTTCATATGCCTTGTGACGGAAGGTCGGCGCCTTCAGATCGAATGCGATCACCATGTACGCCGGTTCGTAATCCTTCTTTATTTTTTCCATCATGTTGAGAAATCCGAAGATCCCCTGGGTAAAAATCCCGTCCTTTGTGATCATGGGATTTCGCATCGCATAATACGCCCGGTTTATCAGGCTGTTCCCATCTATGATCGCGATCCTCTCCATACCTTCACCTGTACTTTCTATTTCAATTTACGGCCGGTGAACCAGTACACCATGCCTACGAACAATCCACCGCCCAGGATGTTGCCCAGGGTCACCGGCAGAAGATTTTTTATGAGAAAATTCCCGACCGTCAAAACTGACACGTCACATCCGGCCAGCTGTGCCAGACCACTGTCCGCTGCAGCTGCGATACCCGCCGGGATAAAATACATATTTGCAATGCTGTGTTCAAAGCCGGAAATCACGAAAAGCCCGATGCAGAACCAGATAGCAAAGATCTTGCTCACCGTCTCCCGTGCTCCCGTGGACATCCATACTGCCAGGCACACCAGCCAGTTACATAAAATACCGCGCACAAACGCCTGTCCGAAGCTGAGCTGCACCTTGGCCTGCGCTGTTTTGATCACCGATGCTCCCAAAAGGCCGCTGCCTGTTTCCCAAATTCCCGTGCTCTTCATAAGTGCCACCACCAGCAGTGCTCCCAGAAAATTTCCCAGATACACCAAGACCCAGTTGCGGAGCATCCCGCTGATTCGGATCTTCCGATCCAGTACGCCGATGATCATCAGACAGTTTCCTGTAAACAGTTCTGCACCGCAGAGCACCACCATCATCAGACCCACCGGGAATACTGCGGCAGAGACTAAACGTCCCATGCCCAGACTATCCGGATCCGCCAGCAGATTGAAAGATACCATCTGAGAAGCCTGCGCCCCGAATGCGATATACGCCCCGGCCAGCAGCGCCCAGATCAGCAGCCTTAAAGTCTTGCCCTCCGCCTTTGCAATACCCGAATCCGATACCTTCTCTAAAATCTCACCTGTTGTCAATGCACTCAAATTCCTTACCTCTTTTTTCTCCAGTCTCGTACTCCACCATCTGCAGGCGTCTAAAACCATGACTTTCCGCCAGCTGCACCAAAAATCAGGAAAACCCTGCACGATTGCTCATACAGGGTTTATTGTATCATATCCTTTTTATTTTGTCATCAGCTTGCACACTGCATTGGAGAATGCCACCGGATCATCGATCGGCAATCCTTCGATAAGCAGTGCCTGATCGTACAGCAGTTTCGCATATTC
>NZ_JACRWC010000030.1 GCF_014306095.1 Lentihominibacter faecis | reverse complement strand
TCGTGGGCTCGGAGATGTGTATAAGAGACAGGGATACAGATGGTGCGAGAAATGAAGAAAGAAGGACTTGATGCGGATCAGATGCTGGAGCGGTATCGAGACAGATACTGGGATCCCATCATGGAGCAGGAGCAGCCTATCGAAGCGTTTTTAATAAATGCGAAGAACATTATCAAAGCTGCGCTGCGTGCTTTGGATGAAAAATAAAAGGAGGAGCTGCCATGAAGGTTTTGATCGTTGTGGACATGCAGAATGACTTTATCGACGGCGTTTTGGGAACGCGGGAGGCGGTGGCGATCGTTCCGCATGTAAAGGAAAAAATCGAGGCGTATCGTGCAGAAAAAAAGACGGTGATCTTTACGAGAGATACCCACGGAGAGGATTATCTGCTGACACAGGAAGGACGAAAACTTCCGGTGGAGCACTGCATTCGCGGAAGCCATGGATGGAAAATATCATCGAAACTGGATACGGCGGACAGTGAGATCATCGACAAACCGACATTTGGATCCTATGATCTGATCGAGCGCCTGGAAGAGCTGGATCAGGAGGATGCTCTGGAGTCTGTGGAGCTGGTAGGGCTTTGCACGGACATCTGTGTGATCTCAAACGCGATGCTGGTGAAGAACCGGTTCCCGGAGCTTCAGGTCATGGTGGACGCTGAGTGCTGCGCGGGCGTGATGCCGGAAACACACACAACGGCTCTGAAGGCTATGGATCTGTGTCAGATAGAGATTTTGCATGGTCATGCAGGAGAATCGGAAGAATAAATATAATAGCATAGAAAAACGTGAGGTGATGAAATGAGTTTTGATGCAGAAAAAATAAGAGATGAGATCGTACAGTGGATCCGTGACTGGTTCGAGGAGAATGGCAAGGGCTGCAAAGCGGTAGTTGGGCTTTCCGGCGGCAAGGACAGTTCGGTGGTCGCAGCGCTGTGCGTAGAGGCTCTGGGCAAAGAAAATGTATTCGGTGTGATGATGCCAAACGGGGAGCAGTTCGATATCGATGTGTCCCACAAGCTTGCGGAGCATCTTCGGATCGAAAGCATCGTGGTCAATATAAAGGATGCATATGAAGGCATAGTAGGAGAACTTGCAAAGCATTTTGACAGTTTCGAAGGACAGGCGAGAGTCAATCTGCCGCCGCGTCTTCGGATGGCTGCTTTGTACGCTGTATCTCAGACGGTCAACGGCAGGGTGGCAAACACCTGCAATCTGTCGGAGGACTGGGTAGGGTATGCGACCAAGTTCGGTGACGGAGCAGGGGATTTCAGCCCTCTGTCCAAGCTGACGGTGCAGGAAGTCAAGGCAGTAGGAAGGGCTCTGGGCCTTCCGAGCATGTTCGTGGATAAAGTACCTATCGACGGGCTTTGCGGTCTGAGCGATGAAGACAACCTGGGATTCACTTATGCGGTGCTGGATCGCTATATTAGAGAAGGGATCTGCGAGGATGAAGAAACCCGCCAGAAGATCGACCGGATGCATAAAGCCAATCTCTTTAAGCTGCAGCCGATGCCGACATTCCCGTACGAACCGGAGCACTATTAGATCGGATCGATGGAGCACTCGATGAGACTCCTGAAAAAGAGATTGCGGAGCATGCCCATTTATGGTATATTGTACTCGATGGTTTTACTGTTTCAAATGAGGCGGTAAGAATTCTATCAGGCATGGACCTGAAATGGCAAGAGGGGTCTTACATATAAGGTCTAAAAGAAGTAAGCCTAGTGGTTTTTATAAAAAGACGTCAAAACAGTTTTTTCTGTGATGGCGTCTTTTTATTTGTAAAATCCGTCATTAAGACATTCCCTATCCTCATATTCTTTTACATACATTTTACATCTCTGCGGTTTTGTATTTAACATACCATCTCTATAATACAGACTGTACAAAAGAGAAACCTATAAAAAATCAAAAGAAAGAATAGGAGAGAGAAAAATGAAAAAGAGCAAATTAGCAAAAGTTCTTACAGTTAGCCTTGCGGCACTGATGGTGTTCGGGCTGGCAAGCTGCGGAGGCGGCAGCGGAAAGGTGTCCGACAAGGATATCACAGTTATTTCCAGAGAGGAAGGCTCCGGAACAAGAGATGCGTTTACAGAGCTGACTGGAGTTCTGCAGGATGATGTGGACAAGACAGTTGATACAGCAGAGATCTCCAACAGCACTTCCGTAGTAACTCAGTCAGTTGCAGGAAACGATGCAGCGATCGGATACATCTCCCTGGGTTCCCTGGACGACACTGTAAAGGCAGTTAAGGTTGATGGCGTAGAGGCGACTGTTGATAACATCAAGAGCGGCGACTACAAAATCCAGAGACCGTTCAACATCGTAACAAAAGGCGAAGTGAAAGAACTTCCGGCTGACTTCATCAAGTTCATCATGAGTAAGGATGGACAGAAGATCATCGAAGACGAAGGTTACATCTCCGTTAATGAAAATGCAGAAGCTTACAAGGCAAGCGGTCTTAAAGGAAGCATCACACTCGCAGGTTCCACTTCCGTATCTCCGGTAATGGAAGTATTAGCTGACAAGTACAAGGAACTCAACAGTGGTGTTACGATCGAGATCCAGCAGACAGGATCCGGCGCAGGTATCCAGAGCACAACAGAAGGTGTATGTGACATCGGCATGGCGTCCAGAGAACTGAAGGATGAAGAAACAAGCCAGGGTCTTAAGAGTGAAGAAATCGCACTGGACGGAATCGCAGTGATCGTGAACAAAGACAACGGTGTAGAAGACCTGTCCATGGATCAGATCATGAAGATCTTCACAGGAGAAATCACCAACTGGGCTGACGTAAAATAAGTAAAGAAACAGGTACAAGAAAATGCGAAAATACAGTGAAAACATTATGAAGATCGTATTCTTGACAGCAGCATGTGTCTCCATCATAGCAGTAATCCTCATCTGTGTGTTCTTGTTCGCAAGTGGCGTACCGGCCATAAAGGAAATCGGAGTATCCGATTTCCTTCTTGGCGATTCATGGAAGCCGAATCAGGATCTGTACGGGGTGTTCCCGATGATCATCGGCAGTGTGTATGTCACGGCAGGTGCTATCCTCATCGGAGTTCCGATCGGACTGCTTTGTGCGGTATTCATGGCACGCTACTGCCCGAAGGGACTTTACAAAGTGCTGAAACCTGCTGTGGATCTTCTGGCAGGGATCCCATCCATCGTATACGGGTTCTTTGGCCTTATGGTCATCGTGCCGCTGGTGCAGGGATCTCTTGGAGGCAGCGGGAAATGTCTTCTGACCTCATCGGTTCTTTTGGGGATCATGATCCTGCCAACGATCATAAGTGTATCAGAATCGAACATTCGTGCTGTTCCGGAATACTATTATGAAGGTTCCCTGGCACTGGGAGCTACGAGAGAGAGAAGCATCTTCCGTGCTGTGCTTCCGGCTGCTAAAATGGGCATCATGGCCGGGATCATCCTGGGGATCGGAAGAGCGATCGGTGAAACCATGGCAGTCGTTATGGTCTGCGGAAACCAGGCGATCATGCCGGATGGTCTGACGAATGGTGTGCGGACTCTGACAGCCAATATCGTTCTGGAAATGGGCTACGCGTCCGGGCTGCATCGAGAAGCACTGATTTCGACAGCAGTAGTGCTTTTCGTGTTCATCCTGATCATAAACCTTTCCTTTATGGCATTAAAAAGGAGGGCTGACCGATGAAGAAAATAGGAAAAGGCTCCTGGGAGCAGTTCTGGCTCACATATAAAAACAAACCGGGATCTCTGGCAGTACTCATATGCGTGATCCTGGCAGCAGCCATCACAGTGGGAGTTTTATTCTCGCTGATCATATATATACTGGTAAACGGCGTGGTACATCTTAAGCCGGAGCTGTTTGCCTGGGAATACAACACAAGCAACATGTCCATGATGCCGGCGATCATCAGTACGGTGTATATTACAGCACTGTCTCTTCTGATGGCGGTTCCGGTAGGGATATTTTCGGCCATCTATCTGGTGGAATACGCCAAGAGGGGCAGCAAACTGGTCAAAGTTATCCGGACGACGACGGAAACTTTGCAGGGGATCCCGTCCATCGTGTACGGCTTGTTCGGATATATTCTGTTCGTTATCACCCTTGGCTGGAGTTATTCCATGCTGGCCGGGTCGGTGACGCTGGCAATCATGATCCTGCCGCTGATCATCCGAACAACAGAAGAGGCACTGATTTCTGTGCCGGATTCCTACCGGGAAGGAAGTTTCGGACTGGGCGCCGGCAAATTGCGTACGGTTTTCAAGATCATTCTGCCGTGTGCTGTGCCGGGGATCCTGGCAGGTGTGATCCTTGCCATTGGCAGGATCGTAGGAGAAAGTGCTGCATTGATCTTCACATCAGGAACGGTAGCGCAGGTTCCGGGCAGTCTGTTCGATTCTGCAAGAACCCTTTCGGTTCACATGTACGCACTTTTGTCGGAAGGACTTTATACGAATGAGGCATATGCAACAGCAGTTGTACTGCTGGTACTGGTCATCCTTATCAATGCGTTTTCCGGCTTTATTGCGAAAAAACTGGCAACGAGGTAGTTAAGTATGGATAAATATACAATAGAAAATCTGGAGCTTTTTTACGGTGATTTTAAAGCTTTAAAGAATATCAATATGAAAATACAGGAAAAAGAAATCACCGCATTTATCGGGCCGTCCGGCTGCGGTAAATCCACACTTCTTAAAACGCTCAACCGCATGAACGACCTGGTGGAGGGCTGTAAGATCACTGGAACGGTAAAGCTGGACGATCAGGATATTTATGGTAAGATCGACGTGAACCTTTTACGTAAAAGAGTCGGTATGGTGTTTCAGAAACCAAATCCGTTCCCTATGAGCATCTATGATAACATCGCATACGGACCGCGAACTCATGGGATCCATTCCAAGGCAAAGCTGAATGAAATCGTGGAGAAATCACTGCGGGATGTAGCTATATGGGATGAAGTAAAAGACCGTCTCAACAAGAGCGCCCTGGGCATGTCGGGAGGCCAGCAGCAGAGACTTTGCATCGCGCGAGCTCTGGCGGTGGAACCGGAAGTCATCCTGATGGATGAACCAACTTCCGCACTTGACCCGATCTCTACGTCCAAGATAGAAGAGCTTGCCATGGATCTGAAGGATCGATACACCATCATCATCGTTACACATAATATGCAGCAGGCAGCGAGAATATCCGATAAAACAGCATTTTTCCTGCTGGGCGAGATGGTAGAGTTTGACAAGACGGAAACACTTTTCTCCGTACCGAAGGATAAGCGGACGGAAGATTATATAACAGGGAGGTTTGGCTGATATGCGTACACGATTTGATGAACAACTGGAGCAGCTCAACATGCTGCTGATCGACATGGGAGCATTGTGCGAGGAAGCAATCAACTATGCGGTCGGTGCACTCAACGAGGGATCCGAAAAAATGCGGAAGCTGACCTACGAAACCGACAAACATATCGACGACCGGGAAAGAGAGATCGAAAACCTTTGTCTGAAGCTTCTTTTGCAGCAGCAGCCGGTAGCACGCGACCTGCGTCAGATTTCCTCGGCACTTAAAATGATCTCCGATATGGAGCGGATCGGTGACCAGGCAGAGGATATCGCCGAGATCACCGAGTCCATTAAAAAACCTAAGGAAGAGATCTGTGGCGATCATATCAGCGATATGACGAAGACCGCTATTTCTATGGTAACGGAGAGCGTGGATTCCTTTGTGAAAAAGGATCTTGAGATCGCCCGTGCCGTAATCAAGAAAGATGATATCGTTGACCAATTGTTTCTGGAAGTAAAGGATGATATAATCAGTGCTGTAAGAGAGGACAAGACGCCGGGTGAATATTTCGTCGACATCCTCATGATCGCAAAATATCTGGAACGCATCAGCGACCATGCGGTCAACGTGGCAGAGTGGGTCATCTTTTCTCTGACGGGACAGCATGTAAATGAAGAGCTGATAGAAAAGGAACGCTTATGATTTATTTTCTGGAAGATGATAACAACATCAGAAATTTCGTGATTTACGCACTGAACAACACAGGACTTTCGGCGACCGGTTTCGGAACGCCCAGCGAGTTCTGGGAGGCGATGAAAACAGAAAAACCTGAGCTGCTTCTTCTGGATATCATGCTTCCGGAAGAAGACGGGATCTCCATTTTAAAAAAGCTTCGCAGCAAAAGCGACACTAAGGATCTGCCGGTGATCATGCTGACGGCAAAGGGCACCGAGTACGATAAAGTGGTCGGTCTGGATACAGGTGCGGACGATTACGTGGCAAAGCCTTTCGGGACCATGGAACTGATTTCGAGGATCAAGGCGCTGCTGCGTCGTGCCGACCGGCGGGATCTGCATACGGAATACCGCAGAGGAGATCTTTATCTTTGTCCTGCAAAGCATATCATCCGCGTCGATGGAAGGGATATAACGCTGACGCTCAAGGAGTTCGAACTTCTCTGTCTGCTCTTTGAGAATGAGGGTATCGTGCTGACGCGGGACGAGATCCTGAACAAAGTCTGGGGCTATGAATTCGATGGAGAAAGCCGGACGGTGGATGTTCACATCCGTACGCTGCGTGCAAAGCTGGGGGATGCCGGAAAATGCATTGAAACCGTTCGCGGCTTAGGATATAAAATAGGAGGCGGCAATGACTAGGAAAATCTTTAGCAGTATTCTTTCGGTGTCGGTTATCGTGTTGCTGCTGTGTCTGATAAGCATCTCCGGGATCCTGTATGGATATTTTGGAAATGTCATTAAAAAGGAACTTCGCACGGAAGCCGATATCATGGTGCAGCAGATCGAAGAAGACGACACGTACCTGCAGAATATGAATGCGATCGATAACCGGGTCACTCTGGTGGATGCCGACGGCAAGGTGCTGTTCGATTCACAGGCGGATCCGGCTGATATGGAGAATCACAATGGCAGACAGGAAATCAAGGAAGCGCGGGCTGACGGTGATTCGACAGTGACCCGCTATTCGGACACGCTGTCTACCAAGACGATTTATTATGCAAAGGCTCTGCCGGATGGCAAAGTGCTGAGGATCGCTCAGCAGCAAAGCATGGCGGTGCTTTTGTTAAAAGGGGTAGTAGCTCCGTTCATCGCGATACTTGTCGCTATCGTGATCCTGGCGACGATCTTGTCTCGTGTGATCGCGAAGAGGATCGTTGAACCGATCAACGATCTGGATCTTGATGACAGTGAAGAGGAGGAACCGTACCATGAACTTGCGCCGCTGGTTACGAAGATCCGGCAGCAGAATCACAGGATCCAGCGACAGCTGGAAGAAATGGAGCGGGAACAGAAGGAATTTAAGGAAATCACCAATAATATGGGAGAAGGATTCCTGCTGTTAGACAAAAACCTGGAGATCCTGTCCTTTAACAAAGCAGCTATCGAGCTGCTGGGATATGGTGATGAGGAAGCTCCGGATTCGGCATTTGAACTGAACCGCTCGAAGAGCTTCCGAATGGCGATAGAAGACGCATTGAGCGGCAAGCATGCGCAGAACCTTCTGGAAACGGAAGGAAAGTGCTACAGTGTCATGGCAAGTCCGGCTTTTGAAGCCGATGAAGTGGTGGGATGTGTTGTGATCGTAGTGGATGTGACGGAAAAAGAGCAGCGCGACCGCTTGCGCCGGGAATTCACTTCTAATGTGTCACACGAGCTTAAAACACCGCTGACGACTATATATGGCGTTTCAGATATGATGGCGGAAGGTATCGTGAAACCAAACGATGTGAAATCCTTCGGTAAAAATATTCGGGAAGAGTCCGGCAGAATGATACAGCTGATCGATGATATCATTCAGCTGTCGCGTCTGGACGAGGATGCTCCTCTGGATGATGAACTGCCTGTAGATCTCTTTGATACGGCACATGATGTGATCGATCGTCTGCGGGATCATGCGAAGGAAAGGGGCATCAGCCTGTATCTGGATGGAGAATCCTCCGTGATCACAGGAAGCCCGGCTCTCTGTGATGAGATAATCTACAATTTATGTGAAAACGCGATAAAATACAATAAGGAAAATGGTTCGGTGACCATTACCGTACACGATCTGCGGGAAGGCACGGAACTGATTGTAGAAGATACCGGGATCGGGATCCCGTATGAATACCGGAATCGCGTATTCGAGCGGTTTTTCCGGGTAGATAAAAGTCACAGCCAGGTGGTGGACGGTACGGGACTCGGACTGTCTATCGTAAAACATGCTGTTGCGCGAATGGGTGGAACCATCGAGGTTGACAGCGTGGAAGGCGCTGGAACGAAGATGATCATCCGATTCCCTCGGAAATAGAAACTTTCTAACCTTTCTTTTGATTTGTAACGATAAGGGACCTCCGTCCCGCAGCTGTTGAGGCCGGCTGTGGGACGGAGGTCTTTGTATACAGGCAGAGAAGAAATCGTGTTTCGATAAAAATACATGCAATTTTAATAAGAGGGTTTGACAAACAGAATATATAGTGCTATCATGTAACTGGTTACAGAAACTAGTTACATGCATGATTTGGTGCTGGATCCAATAGGTTTGGGTCCGGCATTAGGTCTAGCCAGCAAGTCCATAATATAATCCTTAAAAATAAGAGGTAAAGTATCACATAACACAAAACGAGACAGCGTATGACGACCGCTGTCTCGTTTTGCTGTATCGCAAGCGCACAAGGTATAGAAGCGATAAAAGCTGCAGCCTGCTTTTTCTCAATAAAATAATAGCTCCCGGAACGATTCCGCAGCTGCGCAGCAGCGAGGACCTAGTGAGGGGAGCTATTTTTTATTTTAGGTAAATATAGGCTTTATTCCGCTTCGTACTTCTTCACGATAATACTGGAGTTTTGACCGCCGAAGCCGAGGGCGTTGGACATGGCTGCGGTAATCTGTGTTTTACGCGGACCTTCCGGTATGAAGTCCAGATCGCAGGCAGGATCCGGCGTATGGTAATTCAAAGTTGGCGGAAGGATGCCGGTTTCGATGGCTTTGACACAGGCGATCACTTCCGTGATGCCGCCAGCACCCATCAGGTGACCGGTATTTCCCTTTGTGGAGCTGACCGGCGGGATCTTGGATTTAAGATCCTCCGGCATTGGCTGTTCTTTATCTTCCCAGCCGTACAGCGTTTTGATGGCAGCCACTTCTACAGGGTCGCCTACCGGGGTGGATGTGCCGTGAGTGTTGATATAGCCAATATCCTCCGGCTTCATGTTCGCCTTGCGCAGAGCGCTTTGCATACATGAGACAGCACCGCTTCCGTCCGGGCGTGGAGCCGTTACATGATAACCGTCCGTATTGTTTCCATAGCCTGCCAGGCTGCAAAGGATCTCAGCACCTCTTTTACGTGCGTGTTCTTCTGTTTCCAGGATGATAGCGCCGCCACCTTCGCCCATGACGAAGCCGTCGCGGTCTGCATCAAACGGTCTGCATGCCGTCAGCGGATCCGGATTTTTAGAAAGTGCCTTCGCCTGTGCCAGAGTGGACATGATGATCGGGCAGTGAGCGCTTTCTCCGCTGACTACCAGTATCACGTCTGCTTCTCCGGAGTTGAGCAGCATCGCTGCAACGCAGATGGCATCTCCACCGGAAGAGCATGCTGTGCTCACGGTAAAGCTGGGGCCGTGGATCCCGTATGAAATGGCGATCTGTGCTGCTCCAAGATTTCCCAGGATCTTCGGCAGAAAACGCGGGCTGACTCTTTTTTTGCCGTCCACGCTGTAGGCGCGTTCGGTGTCTGCGATGATCGATGTTCCGCTCAAGGCAGTTGCCATGACGATACCGATGCGGTCAGCTTCAGGTTCTATTTCGATCCCGCTCTGTTCGATGGCTTCCTTTGCAGACGCGTAAGCGTACTGAATGAATGTGCCGGTTTCTTTGGCCAGTTTGCCAGGCATGTAGTTTTTCGGATCAAATCCCTTTACTTCTCCTGCGATGGTAATCGGCACGTTTTCGTCTTGGAAGCGGGTGATGCGGTTGATGCCGCATTTCTGATTAAGGATCCCCTGCCAGTATTCTTCAACGCCGATGCCAATAGGCGTCACCGCACCAAGGCCAGTAATGACTAAATTTTCCATCGTGTGTAAATTCCCCTCCTTGTATTGCTGATCGCACCAAAGTATGATGCAAATTTTCTTCAAACTTCTGCTATTTTATCACAGAAATTACGAAAAGTCATCCTTTGTATGCAAACTTTGTGGTATACTGTGACGTAAGAGATCAAAACAGGAGGGGCTTATGCTGAAAAAGGAAAAAATCGACCGGATCAATCATCTGGCAAAGAAATCGAAGCAGGAGGGGCTTACTGAGGCAGAAAAAGAAGAACAGGCAGTTCTTCGTAAAGAATATATCGAGAATTTCCGGGAGCAGTTCAAGGGACATTTGAATCGGATGAAATTCGTAGAAGACCTGTCCGAAGAAGAACTGGCCAGACTGCAAAAGGAAAACGAGGAAATCCGCAGAGCCAATGCCAAGGCTCAGCGTGAACAGGAACATCTGGAACAGTCCGGGGAGCAGCTGCAGGAAAAAGCAGAAGAGATCTACGATAAAAACAGACAGAATTAGGATAGAAATGACGGCGGGAAACAGCACGTTTCCCGCTTTTTGCGTGATAAGATGAAAGAGCACAGGCAGATGGCGGACAAGCCGCTTCACAGGGATCTGCCGGAAAGGGGCTCTTTATGGGCAAGGGAATGAGATGGCTGCGTGTACTTTGTGTCTGCGCGATGCTATGCATCTTCGCAACGCTCTTAACAGCTGCAGCAGAAAGTCCGGAAACACGCACGGTGGAATCGCTCTTGAAAACACGAGTGGCGATCTTAAACAACATGCTGACTGGGAATATCACGTGCAGCGAAGGTCAGGAACAGCTGAAAAAGGTCGAAACGGACGCCCTTTACACGAAAGATGTAGAAAATATCCGTGCTTACGACGCGTCTGATTATGATGCCATGGAGAAAATGGAGATCCTGTCGCTGCAGCGGCAGGGCAAGGTTTGCGATATCCTGCATTATGAAGCGAAGATCCGCTGGAACTGTGTAGGCTATGACGGAGCGTATGTGGACACCGCAACATACCAGATCGGTGTTTCCTGCAAAGATGACACATATCGTCTCATTTCCATAGAAATTCTATAAGTTTTCTATGAATTTCAAAGATTTGTTTTTAAAACAACTTGCAAACTTCATTAAATTGGTATAATATAAAGCGTGGAAAGTTACATAAAGCAAACTCAGATAGAAAATAATAGAAATATCAAGGCAAAAGGAGATGCGGTTATGAGACAGGTTTATTTAGACTATTCAGCAACAACGCCTGTTAAGGAAGACGTGTGGAAGGCAATGCTTCCATATTATACTGATTTTTACGGCAATCCGTCCAGTCTTTACAGTGTAGGACTTGAGGCAAAGGCCGGTTTAGATAAAGCCAGAGGTCAGGTGGCGGATCTGATCAATGCAGAACCGAGAGAAATCACGTTCACATCATGTGGAACAGAAGCGGATAACTGGGTTCTGGAAGGTGTTGCGGACAAGCTGAAAGAAAAGGGAAAACATATCATTACAAGCAAGATCGAGCACCACGCGATCCTGCATACATGCGAATATCTGGAAAAGCACGGCTTTGAGGTGACTTATCTGGATGTAGACAGCGAAGGTTTCGTGAAGCCTGAAGTGCTGGAGGACGCGATCCGTGATGATACGATCCTTATCAGTATCATGATGGTGAACAACGAAATCGGAACGGTAGAACCGATCAAGGAACTGGCTGCTGTTGCGAAGAAACATAAGATATATTTCCATACAGACGCTGTACAGGGTCTGGGTAACGTGCCCATCGATGTAAAGGATCTGGGAATCGACTTCATGTCCATGTCTGCTCACAAGATCTACGGTCCTAAAGGCGTTGGCGCACTCTATACGAGAAAGGGAATCAAGATCCCGAATTTCATGCACGGCGGTGCACAGGAAACTAAGCGGAGAGCCGGTACTGAAAATGTTGCCGGTATCGTGGGATTCGGCAAGGCTGCAGAATTGGCTCATGCTAATCTGGAACACCATCGGGCGCATTGCAGTGAGCTGCGTGATTATCTGAGAAAAGAAATCGAAGAAAAGATCAGCGGCATCCAGGTCAACGGTCCGAGAGATCATCGTCATCCTGGAAATCTGAATGTATGCTTTGACTATATCGAAGGGGAATCCATACTGCTGATGCTGGATGGATTCGGTGTGGCAGTATCCACGGGATCTGCATGTTCTTCGAAATCCCTGGTTCCGTCTCATGTACTGGAAGCTATCGGCGTTTCCATTACAAAGATGAACGGTGCAGTGCGGTTTACTGTCGGAGACTTTACAACGAAAGAAGATATTGACTATACAGTAGATGCTTTGAAAACAGTCGTAGAAAAACTGAGAGAATGGTCTCCGGTAACGGGACAGGAAGGATGGTAGAAACATGGCACTGTATAATGATAAAGTAATGGAATATTTTATGAATCCTCACAATGTGGGAGAAATTGAAAACCCGGACGGCAAGGGAACTTATGGAAGCCCGGTCTGCGGGGATATGATGCAGATCACCATCAGCGTAGATGACAACGATGTGATCACTGATGCGAAATTCAAGACTTTTGGATGCGGCAGCGCGATCGCTTCTTCCAGCATGGCGACCGATATGATCATCGGTATGAAGGTCGAAGATGCGCTGGAGCTTTCCAACCAGAAGATCATCGATGAGCTGGGAGGACTGCCTGCTGTAAAGATCCACTGCTCTGTTCTGGCAGAACATGCGATCAAGGCTGCGATCTATGATTATGCGCAGAAGCACGGCAAGACTTACAAGGGTCTTGAAGGTTTTGATCCAAACGAAGAGGAAGATCACCATCACGATGTGGAAGACGAAGATGAAGAATAAAAAAGTTGTGTTAGGATTAAGCGGCGGAGTGGACAGCACTACCGCTGCTTTGTTATTACAAGAAAAAGGTTACGAAGTCATCGGGTTATATTTTGACGCTATGGGAAAAGGCAGAGAAGATGCCGGTGCGGTACGTGCAGAGATGGCGGCGAAGCAGCTGGGGATCAAATTCCTGTACCGGGATGTCAGCGATATTTTCCGGGAAAAGGTCATAGGGAATTTTTGCAGCGAATACGTCTGCGGCAGAACGCCGAATCCGTGCATCGTCTGCAACCCTGATGTGAAGTTCAAGACCCTGCTTGCGGCGGCAGACGAAGAAGGGGCTGACTGGATCGCCACGGGTCACTACGCAGGTACGTATCAGGATCCGGAGAGCGAGGAGTGGTTCATTCGACGTGCAAAGAGCGAGGCAAAAGATCAGTCCTATATGCTCTATCGTCTGGGAGAAGACGTTATCTCACGTCTCATCCTGCCCCTCAACGATGCGGAGGACAAGGAGGCTGTGAGGGAGATCGCACGGAAAAAAGCGCTGAAAAATGCGGAAGATAAGGATAGTCAGGAAATCTGCTTTATCGAAGATGGCGATGATTACAAAGCATTCCTCAGACGGAATGGCTGCGATCTGCCTAAGGGCGATTTCGTGGATGCTGATGGCAACATCCTGGGCGAGCATCAGGGGATCCTCCACTACACCATCGGACAGCGAAAAGGTCTGGGTATCGCTCTGGGAAAACCGGCATTTGTCACCGGGATCGACAGCGAAAAGAATCAGGTGGTATTAGGGGATAATCAGGATCTCTTTAAGACAAAGGTTGTTTCTGATGGGAACATTTTGCTGGGGATCGACTTTTCGCGTCTGGCGCAGCAAGAACGTGAAGCTCGCCAGGCGGACGGCGAGAGTGGCGAGGCCCGGTCTCTGGGGATCATAGGGTTTGACGATATGTCGGGGATCACGGCTAAGATCCGTTATGCTGCAAAGCCTGCGGCAGCTTCTTTAAAGCTCCTTCCGGACGGGAAGATCCTGGCGACATTCGAAGAGCCGCAGCGTGCGCCGACTCCGGGACAGTCCATCGTATTCTACCGGAACGATCTGGTGCTGGGCGGCGGATTTATTGTGTAGGAGCAGAAAATCACTTGCGATTTTTTTAAGAGAGAGTTATAATTTAGAAAAAGAATAATACTGCCGGAGCGCTTTTCAATCAGAAAGCAGACGGTCAGTTCATATCATCAGTTAAAAGTAACCGTGAGATGAAAGTGGCGGTTACTTTTTTGTTTCATTGATGTATGCAATCAGGATCATTAAGATGATCGAAAGTATGGATAATACAATAGAAAGCATTTCAAAGTCACTCATTAAGTATCCCCTCCTTTTTGAGATTTCCCCTAAGGGATTTCTATGAAAACAGAGGGCCCAGTCCCTCTGAAGGGAACTGACCGCCTACCGTTGTTCCGGCAGTATGCTATATTATACCATGAAAAAATATGCAAAACAAGAAAAAAATGTAATGCTATTTTAGATACGGTTTCAGATTCTCAAATACGATCCGGTAGCCGTTGGGATACATGTGGACACCCTCTACGGTGTATTCCGGTTTTAACGCGCCTGCGTTATTGGTGAGGCCGTCGTTGACGTCGATATAGTGACAGCCGTGTTGTTCCGCCAGCTGTGCGATCTTCGCATTGGCCTGGCGGACTTTTTCGTTGGTGCGGGTCTTGAATTTTTCCTTGAGGAACGGGTCTTTCATCATGGAGATGACCCGGGTGTTGATGGGGTAGTATGCCATCATGTAGATTTTCATTTCCGGGAGTTTTTCCTGGCAGGCCTGCAGGATCTTTTCGTAGTTTTCCAGCAGGTGAGGCATCCAGGACGGTTTGTCGTCAGCGTCAGCCGGCGTGCTGTTCATATCGTTGGTGCCGATGTTGATAAAGAGCCTGGACGGCTCCAGATCCAGCAGCATGGTGTCAATGTCACGCAGAAATTCATCGGTGGTGTAGCCCCCGATCCCCCGGTTGTAGACCAACAGGCCGTTTTTAGACAGGTCGCTTTCTGCGTAGAGCTCAGCTACCAGGAAGTGCTCCATCAGGGAGGAACCGGTAAAGAGTATCTGGCCTTTTTTTATGTACTGGTTGAGATACTGGAAATTCTTTAATTTCCGGGCTTTTTCGGCCTGGAAATCGGCTTCCATGGCCTGGTGAAGCAGGGCGTCGAGTTCTGGTGTGTGATTGGTTGTCATAGCGGTAACTCCTTCTTGATTTAGAACAGAATAATAGCCCGTACCGGACAGACCGGTGCGCAGTAGCCGCAGGTGAGGCAGACGTCATCGTCCACTGCAGCCAGGCCGTATTGGTTCCAGTGGATCGCTTTGTTGGGACAACGCCGGATGCAGGCGCCGCATCCTTCACAGTCGCCGGCATCAATGTGGATGCGTTTATGACTGATATCGGGAACGTAATCTCGTGGCAAAGTGCCGTCCGCATACGCGATCAGCCGGTCTATTTCTTCTTTTTTCCCGATGCCTACCATGGTAGAATCTACGCCGGGAAGACCTGTGACGTAGTCAAGAGCCTTTACATAATCCGCCGTTAGATTGCCTCCGCCGAAGGCTTTCATGGCGAAGACGCCCTTTCCCGCATTGTGGCAGGCCTGGATAGCAGCCTCCATCTCTTCGCAGGTGCCGGGTCCGTCGCCGTTGCGGATCCCCAGGCTGGCAAAATTGATCAGCGGGAATACTACGTCGCACTCGGGAATATGAGCCATCTTAGCAGTAACGTCTACGTGATGGGTGGACACACCGATGGCGCGAATCACGCCTTTTTCTTTATAGTCCTGAAGGCACTGCCAGGCTCCGGCGCGCATGTTCCAGTCGGGATCCTGCCGGACTTCGTGAAGGAGGAAGATATCTATGGTCTCCAGATCCATTTCCTCAAGAGCTTCCTCGATGGCATCTTCCATTTCTTCGTAGGCAGATCCCAGACATTTGGTACAGATCACCGGGAAATCCGGATTTTCCGGTGATCGCTCTATGCCTTTCAGGGCTTCGCGAAGATAGGGATAAGTCTCGTAATACTGGGCGGTGTCGAAGAAATTGATGCCTTGGTCGATGGCATAGCGGATCAGTTCCGCACCTTCCTGCAGAGGAAGATCCATCTGAGAACCGCCCATGGTAAGAACCCCGAATGCCACCGGGGTCACGTATAAATCAGTTGTTCCTAGTTTTCGTTTTTTCATGTTCTGCTCCGTATTCTGTGATGATTCAAATAGTATTATAGCACGTTACAGGAAAGGGTGCAGTTGTTTCTCCAGATCTTCTTCTGCAGCGATCAGCTTGCGGGCCGTGTCACGGACGGAAAGGTCGGCGTGATCGTACTGATTCATATATTTATACAGGGTTTTCGTCCCCATATCGCAGCCGCGGGTGATGATGTCGGCGGCAGTCTGGTCGCTGTCGTCCATGGACATTTTCATGTTGCCGGTCATCCACGCCATGGCTTTGGTCATCAGGCTGGGATCCTCCTCATAGCTGCCGTAGCCCTTGATGAGATCCCGCAGTTCGCCCTGCAGACGGCGGTGATCGTTGCGGGATGCGGTCACGATCTGTTTGAGCCGATCGTCCTTGATTCGATCCAGCAGCTGGTCGAAGGTATAAAGCCCCATCTGAACGCCCAGGTCGGTTTCCCGCAGCAGATTCAGCGTATCGGGATGTGTTGTCATGATAAAATTCCTCCTCATGTTTTCGTTTTCTGTATAGTTTGCCCGGCTTGCGGGAAGTTATGCGTGGTGGTATACTTTTGGTGGAGGAAATATCATGAAATACGATATGACAGCCAGGGTCTACGGGCTGGTATTCCGCAGGATCCTGGGATCTTATTATAAAAAGCATGTACCGGAGATGTCTGCGTCTAAACGGCGCGCCGTGTTCCGCAGGATTCAGGAAGAATACAAAGCCATGCTGGAGCGGACGCCTGGCGTGGGCAGCAAGGAGAACAGCCTGGAAGACGACCTGATAGGCGCCTGCTGGTTCTTTGCACTGGCAAAGGCCGACCCCGACATGAGCCCGGAGCGGATGGAAGATGTGATCGCCGCTGGGATCCAGTCGAACTTCATGCAGAAATCTCACCGAAAAGAGCGGGAAAACGGAACTTTGTTTTCTGATGAAGTGCAGGATAAAAAGCTGCAGGAGGCGGAGCGTTCCCGACATTCTAAATATGAGATGGACTGGAAGTTCACCTACGAAAAAGGCGAGGACGAGTTCTACTGTACGTACACCGAGTGCGGCATATGCAAGCTGGCGCAGCGGGAGCACATGGAAAACTGGCTGCCGTGTCTTTGCAGGATGGACTACGGGACGTACGATATGGTGGGTGCGGAGCTGATCCGCACCAAGACTCTGGCGGCAGGCGACGACTGCTGCAATTTTCACGTGATACGGAAGAAAGGATAGAGTATGATCGAGAGACTGACAGAAGCAGATTTTGACAAGATGTTCTCGTTGATGGAGCGGAGTTTTCCGGAGGATGAACGGCGGGATTATAACGGCCAGCGGGAACTCTTCGCAGAACCTGCCTACAATCTTTATGCAAAGAGATCGCCGGAGGATGCTGCTTTGCAGGCGTTCCTGGCGCTTTGGGAGCTGGGCGATATGGCGTATATCGAGCATTTTGCAGTAGATCCGGACTGCCGCAATGGCGGACTGGGCGGAAAGATTTTGCAGAAGGTGATCGAAGATACAGATATGCGGATCTGTCTGGAAGTGGAACCGCCGGAGACAGAGATGGCGGCAAGGCGAATCGGATTTTATGAGAGAAACGGATTCTATTATAACGACTACTTCTATATGCAGCCGCCTATTGCAGAAGGACGGAATGCCATCCCGCTGCGGCTGATGACTACGGGAGGTCCGCTGGACGAGGAGGAGTTTTCCCGGATGCAGGGACTCTTATATAAGAATGTATACGGCGTTCCAGAGGACTGGAGCTGGAAATAAAGAATATAAAAGAGAAAACAAAGAGACTGCCTGGAGGCAGCCTTCAGACTGTAGACAAAAGCCCGACCTTAGAAATAAGGTGTCAGGCTTTTTCTATGAGGAAAAATGTTGTAAAACATTGAAATTTCAACGCATAAAGCCTGTAATATGA
>NZ_JACRWC010000034.1 GCF_014306095.1 Lentihominibacter faecis | reverse complement strand
GATGTGTATAAGAGACAGGTGTTATTATAATGTTATGTAACTGGTTACACAGCCATTACATAATAAGGTTTTCACCAAAACAAAGGAGGACAAATGTTATGTATAAGTGTAGTTTAGAAAGAATGTCGGACAAAATTAAAACCTTCTCGCAGTTCGGAGATGCTGGACACGGCGGTATCACAAGATATTCCCTGTCTCCGGAAGCTAAGATGGCAAGAGCTGAGTTCATTAAGAGAATGAAAGCTATTGGAGCTGAAATCGAATACGATGACCTGGCTAACATCTATGCAACTCTTCCAGGAACTGATCCGAACGCTAAGAGAATCATCGCAGGATCTCACTGTGACTCCGTTAAAAACGGTGGTAACTACGACGGTATCCTGGGTGTTATGAGTGCTATGGAAGCTCTGGAAACTATCGCTGACCAGAAAATCCCTCATAAGCATCCGATGACTGCTTACATCATGACAAACGAAGAAGGATCCCTGTATCCACCTGCAATGATGGTTTCCGGAATCCTGTGCAACGACTATCTGCCGCCTGAACTGGCTAAGAACTTCAAGTATGAAGACATGATGGCAGTTCCTGCAATGGAAGAACATGAAGGAAGCGAAAAGACTTTCGGTGAAGCTCTGGAAAAATCCGGATACAAAGGCGATAAAGCTAACAGAATGAGCCCTGAAACTTGCCTGTGCAACTTCGAAGCTCATATCGAACAGGGTCCTATCCTTGAAGATAACGACAAAGAAATCGGTGTTGTTGACTGCGTACTGGGCATGTTCAACTACTCCCTGATCTTCACTGGATTCGCAGCTCACGCTGGTACATTCCCTATGAACAAGAGACACGATGCTCTGTATGCTGCATCCCAGGCTCTGTGCTATCTGCATGATGAAGTAGATAAGCTGGGAAGACCTGAACTGGTTTACACTACTGGCGAAATTTATTGCCACCCATGCGTACATACAGTAATTCCTGACAGAGTAGAATTCTCTCTGGACGTTAGACACACTGATCCTGCAGTACTGCAGCAGGTAATGGATATCGTTAAGGAAATCGCCACTAAGAAGTGGGCTGGATGCGACTGCGAAATCAGAGAAAACTGGAAGAGAGATACTGTAGAATGGAACAAGGATCTGGTAAGCTACGTTCAGGAAGCTGCTGATGAAACTGGCGTTTCCAACCAGCCGATCCACTCCGGAGCAGGTCATGACTCCCAGTTCATCAACTACATGATTCCATCCACAATGATCTTCGTTCAGACTAAGGACGGACTTTCCCATTGTGAACCGGAATACGCTAAGCCTGAACACTGCACAGACGGTGCTACTGTACTGCTGAATGCAATGCTGAAGGCTGACGAAAGATTTGAAGGCTAGTCTTTAAATCTTGCTGACGGAGGTCAGCACACAATTGGTTGGTTAAGCTGCATTTCAACAAGACTTCATAAAAAAGCCATCGGGGGAATGCAGCTTTTTTAATCATAGACCATAAGGCGAGGTGCCGTAAGGAGGAGTAAAATTGAGTAAAGTAGTAAAAGCAAATTACACTGCTGAAGCTGTAGCTGGATTCACTCACAGAACCGCTATGGAAGAAGCAGCAAGATGCCTGCTGTGCCATGATGCACCATGCAGCAAAGGCTGCCCTGCAGGAACAGACCCTGCTAAGTTTATCAGATCTATCAGATTCAGAAATGATAGAGGCGCGGCTGAAACTATCCGTGAAAACAACATTTTAGGCGGAACTTGTGCAAGAGTATGTCCTTATGACAGACTGTGCGAAGAAGCTTGCAGCAGATGCGGAATCGACAAACCGATCGAAATCGGTAAACTGCAGAGATATGCTATCGAGCAGGAAGAAGCTTATGGCATGAAGACTCTGTCCGCTCCGGAAAAGAAGGTTGGAAACGTAGCATGCGTAGGTGCAGGTCCTGCATCCCTGGCAGTTGCTGCTGAACTGGCTAAGGCTGGATACAACGTAACTATTCTGGAAAGAGAAGCAAAGGCTGGCGGCGTTCTGACTTATGGAATCGTTCCAAGCAGACTTCCGCAGGCAGTTGTTGATCACGATATCGCACAGGTAGAAGGACTGGGCGTTAAGTTCCAGTTCAATACTGAAGTAAAGGCTGCTGACCTGGATGCTTACGACGCAGTATTCGTAGGTGCTGGTCTGTGGGCTGACAATCTTCCTAAAATCGATGGAATCGAACTGGACGGCGTTTACGCAGCAGTAGATTTCCTGAAGGAAGCAAGAACCAAGGCTGAAGGATTCAACCCTGGAAAGAAAGTACTCGTAGTTGGTGGTGGAGACGTTGCAGTTGACTGTGCTGTATCCGCAAAACTGCTGGGTGCTGAAGATGTAAAAATCGTTTACAGAAGAACATTAGAAGAAGCTCCTGGTAACATGACTGAATTCCACTATGCACTGTCTCTGGGAATCGGCATGACTACAGGTATGGCTCCTGCAGCTGTAAAGGGTAACGGTAAAGTGGAAGCTGTTGAATTCAAGGGATTCAGAGACGAAGCTGCTGAACTGACTCTTTCTGCAGACACGATCGTATTCGCTACCGGTCAGAAGGCTGAAGACATGGCAGCAGTTGCTGGTGTCAAGGTTACTGACAAGGGAACGATCGCTGCTGATGATGCAGGCGCAACCGATGTTGAAAAGATCTTCGCAGCAGGCGACATCGTAAACGGTGGTAAGACTGTTGTTGAAGCAGTGGCAGCAGGTAAAGTAGCTGCAGCATCAATGATTGCATACCTTGAAAAGAAAGGAGTGAAGTAGAATGGCAGTTAAGAAAGATTTATCCGTAGAATATTTAGGTGTTAAATGTCAGAATCCGTTCTTCCTTTCCTCTTCACCGGTAGGAAGCAACTATGAAATGGTTGCCAAGTGTTTTGAAACTGGATGGGGCGGCGTTATGTACAAGACCGTTGGTATCTTCGTTGCCGACGAATGTTCCCCAAGATTTGACCAGACAAACAAGGAAGGACTTCCTTGGGTTGGTTTCAAAAACATGGAACAGATTTCCGACAAACCGACAGAAGTTAACTTTGAAAACATGTACAAACTCATGAGAGACTATCCTGACCACGTTATGGTAGCTTCCATCATGGGTTCCAGCGAAGAAGAATGGAAACAGCTGGCTAAGATGTGTGACGAACTGGGATGCCCTCTGATTGAAGGTAACTTCTCCTGTCCGCAGATGACAAGCCACGCTATGGGTTCTGACGTTGGTACAAATCCGGAACTGGTTAAGAAGTACTGCGAAGCAGTAACAAGCCAGACTAAGATTCCTTTCATCGCTAAGATGACTCCAAACATCACTTCGATGGAAGTTCCGGCAAGAGCTGCTCTGGAAGGCGGAGCTGCAGGTGTATCCACGATCAACACCATCAAATCCATTACGAACATCGACTTTGAAAATATGACGGCTATGCCTGTAGTAAATGGTAAGTCCTCCATTTCCGGTTACTCCGGTGCTGCAGTTAAGCCGATCGCCCTGAGATTTGTTACAAATCTGCTGCAGGACGAAATCGTAGGTAAGAGAGACCTGTCCGGTATCGGTGGTATCGAAACTTGGAGAGATGCTGCTGAATTCCTGGCTCTGGGTTGTAAGAACCTGCAGGTAACTACTGCAATCATGCAGTATGGTTACAGAATCGTAGAAGATATGGCATCCGGCCTGATGCACTTCATGGAAGAAAGAGGCTACAACAAGCTGGATGAGTTCATCGGATGTGCACTGAACAACATCGTTCCGGCAGAAGACCTGAACAGAGACTTCAAGATCCTGCCTAACTTCAGCGATGAAAAGTGCCTCGGATGCGGAAGATGCTATATCTCCTGCTACGACGCTGCTCACCAGGCTATTGACTGGAATGCAGAAAAGAGAAGACCGGAACTCAACGACAACTGCGTTGGCTGCCACCTGTGCCTGAACGTATGTCCTGTACAGGAATGCATCACTCCGGGAGAAATCAAGTGGAAAGAAGGCAGAGAACACGTTGATGTTGCTCTGAAGCACCACTACGAATAAGCATGAAAAACTACACTTAGGCTTACTTCATAAAAGAGACCGCTGAGAAATCAGCGGTCTCTTTACTATTTTTTTGAATTCATGGTATAATAGAGATGATATACAGATACACGAAGAAACCCTCGAAGGGAGGACACTATGAAAATACAGTTTTGTGGAGCAGCAATGGGAGTGACCGGCTCCTGTCATTTGATCACAACGGAAAAACATAAGATCCTGCTGGACTGCGGACAGTTTCAGGGAAGCAAGACGAGAGAAGCGATGAACTATGAACCGTTTCCCTTTGATCCGGCTGAAATAGATTATATGATCCTCAGTCACGCTCATATCGATCACTGCGGGAGGATCCCGCTTCTGGTAAAGAGGGGATTCAAAGGCGAGATCTACTGTACCGATGCGACGGCAGATCTGGTAGAGGTCATGTTAAAGGACAGCGGTTATATCCATGAGAAAGAAGCAGAGTGGAAGAATCGTAAGAACGAGCGTGCCGGTCGTCCTGCCGTAGAGCCGCTTTACACCTTTAATGATGCGATGGATTCTCTGAAATTCATAAAACCGGTTCTTTACGATCAGCTGATCGAACTCAATGATGAGATGAAATTCGTGTTCAACGATGCAGGACACATTCTGGGATCCGCTATTACAGAACTTTGGATCACAGAAGAAGGCAAGACTTCTAAAATCGTATTTTCCGGTGACCTGGGTGTTATGGATCGCCCGATCCTGAGAAACCCGACCATCATCAAAAAAGCCGACTATGTGATCATGGAAACAACATACGGCAACCGGGTGCATCCATCCAATTCTCTGGATGTCACCAGGCTGATGGACATTATCCGTGATACAGCGAAACGAGGCGGGACTACCGTGATCCCATCCTTTGCAGTAGGTCGTACCCAGGAGCTGATTTACGAACTTAACCGGGTATACGACAGCGACAGCGAATATCGTAAGGACTTTGAAAATCTCATGGTATACGTGGACAGCCCGATGGCCACCACAGCGACTGAAGTGTTCAAACGAAATGCACAGGTATTCGATGATGAAACGAAGGCCTACATAACAAAGGGTGACAACCCGCTGGATTTTAAAAACCTTAAATTCACGAGAACCAGCCAGGAATCCATGTGGCTCAACAGCGATCCGACGCCGAAGGTGATCATTTCGGCCAGCGGCATGTGTGATGCAGGCAGGATCCGCCATCATCTGAAACACAATCTCTGGAATCGGAAATCCAGCATCATTTTTGTCGGATATCAGGCGGAAGGAACGCTGGGAAGACTTTTGCTGGACGGCGCGAAAGAGGTGATGCTCTTTGGGGAAAACGTGCAGGTAAATGCACAGATACACAACCTGGAAGGATTCTCGGGACATGCCGATAAAGACGGACTTTTTACATGGCTCAGCGGATTTCAGAAAGTTCCTAAACACGTTTTCCTGGTACATGGGGAAGAAGAGTCGAAGAAAGCCTTTGCCTATACGGTGAAGGAAAAACTGGGCTACGACCCGATCGTGGTAACAGAACAATCGGAATACGTTCTTGAAAAGGATGAGATCGTTGACAGCCGTATCATCGAAAATGATGGATTGCAGGAAGAGATCATCAGCAACACGCAGGATACCCTGACGGATATCCACAGCAGGATCGAAGATATTCTCTACAATGCGAAACTGGCTGTAGGCAAAGATATTTCGCCGGCTAAGATGACGAAGATCAACAATCTTGTCATGGAACTGGAAAAGTCCACCATCAATCTGGGGGCTGTGATCAACGAAGAGGATCGCGATAAAAACCCGGCAGAGGGGCTTGCATAAATAAATAAAAAAAACTATAATGAGAGTGAAATTATATATATTTATATCATGTTCGCATGACCGATGACGGGTCAGCAGGGAGAGGTCGAGTATATGAAAAAATTGAATGTCGCGTTAGTAGGATTTGGCAGTCTGGGACAGTCTTTTGCGAGGATCCTTCTGGAGAAAAAGGAAGAAATCGAGAAAGAATACGAAACGACTGTAAATGTTGTTGCTATTACTACGAAAACCAGAGGGAATCTGGTGGATGCCTGGGGGATCGATCTGGCGAGAGTTCTTAAAAACGTGGAAGAAACCGGAGTGTTCCCGAACCAGCATAAAACCGTGCTTCACAAGACGTCACTGGAGATCGCGGAAGCGGTCGACTATGATGTTCTGATCGAAATGACACCGCTGGATATGAATGAAGGACAGGTAGCTACGGAGCACATCATGGCGGCGCTGAAACGTGGCAAACATGTCATCTGCGCCAACAAGGGACCGCTGGCATGGCATTACAGGGAGCTGATGGAACTGGCTGACGAGAATAACTGCAAGCTGCTCTTTGAATCCACTGTTATGGATGGAGCACCGCTGTTCAGCCTCATCCGTGAGAGTCTGAAAATGTGTGAAATCACGGAGATCAGAGGTATCCTCAACAGTACGACAAACTATATCCTGCAGGGGATCGAACAGGGCAAGGATATGAAGGATATCGTAAGCGAGAGCAAGAAGAGAGGCTTTATCGAGGCGAACCCGAAATACGATGTAGAAGGAACGGAAGCTGCAGCGAAACTTGCTGCATTAGCCAACGCTGTAATGGATGCAGACGTAACGCCGGATGATGTGGAAACAACAGGGATCGAGAATGTCACGAAGGAAATGATCGACGATGCAGCTGCACGCGGCAATGTGATCAAACTGATCTGCAGAGCGTATCGCAAGAACGGTGAAGTCATTCTGAAGGTGGCTCCGGAAGAAGTGAACAAGATGAACAGCTTCGCGGCTGTAACAGGAACTTCTCTGATGGTGTCTCTGACGACGGACCTTATGGGAACGCTGACCATCATGACAGAAGCTCCGGAAGTAGATCAGGCAGGATACGGGATCTTCTCTGACCTGCTGGAACTGGTGGAAGAACTGAACTAAACAGAGCTACATAATGTATATGAAAAAGGATGCGTGAAAGATCGCATCCTTTTGGTTTTTTGTGCTGCAAAGAGCCCGCCGGGCAGCAGAGCATCCAGGATCTTTTCGTGTGATTCAAAAGTGGTGATATCCAGCTGCTGAAACTGACGCATGTCGATTTACCGGGATAGATTTCCACCAGCTTTTAAGAGTGCTAGTCAATAAGGATATGCTTTTCCCGTAGAGCCTCTTTGATCCGTGTGAAGCTTTCTGCATCACGATAGCGGATCCGATGCAGATGGACGCCGTCTGTGAGAGCGCTGAGTGGAATGCTGTTTTTTTCTTCCTCGACTTTCCTGATAAAAGCGTCTACATCATAGCGGGAAGCGAGATCCAGTTTACCGGAAAGCTCTCCGTACAGTGTATGTTCGATGGTGACATCAACGACTGTGGCGCCACCATCGACGATGGTGTATAGTTCGTCCCGAAGCTGCTCCGGAGTATGGCGGCATGCGATCATTCCCAGGTTTTTATCCTCCTGCACTGATGGGGAATCCATCAGATATCCTCGCGGGGTGGCCAGGATCTGCAGCCCGGAAGCTCGCAGGAGAGCAATATCACCGACGATGATCTGGCGGCTGACAGAAAAGTGCTCTGCCAGAGAAGAAGCTGTGACAGGATGATCCGTTTTCTGCAGCATTTCTTTTATTTTTTCACGTCGCGTTTCTGTTGTTAATGTATTCATAAATCGACTCTCCCTTCTTTTCCCTTATCTTACCACAGGAAAAAAGACAATTCAATGAAATAGACTCATGTCTTGACACTTACTCCTCTACTTTGTTACAATCAAAAGGATCGTTACAGAATATCGTTACAACTATGAATGAGGGAAAGATATGGAAGAGAAAGTAAGTTTTTTGAAACGAAAAGACATTGAAATATCAGCGAAGCGGTATCTGCAGGATGCGCTTTCCGCCATGGCGCTGGGGTTGTTCGGATCGCTTCTGATCGGCGTTATTTTCGATACGCTGGGAACCCAGACGGCTAATTTATTCGGCGACAATGCAGTATCTGCGTTCTGCGTGGAGATCGGCGGGATCGCGAAGACCTATATGGGTGCCGCCATCGGTGTAGCCGTGGCGTGGAGCCTGAAAGCACCGCCTCTGGTGCTGTTTACCAGCGTGGTGACTGGAATGATGGGTGCGACGATGACTGGATTTGGCATCGATGTAGCCGGCGGCCCTGCAGGAGCATTCGTTGCGGTAGCGCTGGGCGCGGAATTCGGCAAGATGGTTTCTAAGGAAACTAAAGTGGATATCCTGGTAACGCCGGCGGTAACGCTGATCATGGGAGGCATCGGAGCCAAGCTCATAGGTCCTGCCATCGGCTGGTGCATGCTGAAGCTGGGAGATCTTATCATGACGGCGACAGAATGGCAGCCGTTCGTATTCGGGATCGTGATCTCCGTTGTAGTGGGACTGGCTCTGACAGCACCGATATCCAGCGCGGCTCTCTGCATCATGCTGGATCTTTCCGGTCTTGCTGCAGGCGCGGCGACTGTCGGATGCTGCGCGCAGATGGTAGGCTTCGCTGTAGCAAGTTATAAGGAAAACGGCGTAGGCGGTCTGGTGGCACAGGGACTTGGAACGTCCATGCTCCAGATCTCCAACATTATTAAGAATCCGTGGATCCTGCTTCCTGCAACGCTGGCAGGAGCTATCGTGGGGCCGATTTCTACGTGTCTTCTGAAAATGACGAATATCCCGGTAGGGGCCGGTATGGGAACTTCCGGTCTGGTAGGTCAGATCGGGACGTTCACCGACATGGGATTCACCCTTGACACGCTCTGGAAGGTGCTCCTGATCCAGATCGTGCTCCCGGCAGTGCTGACGATCCTCATCGATCAGGTGCTCCGCAGAACGGGCAAGATCAAGGATGGCGACTACAAGCTGGATCTCTAATAAGCCTATAAAAAAAGCCGATTCGCAGGCTGTTCCTCTAAGAAGGAAGCTGCGAACCGGCTTTTATCGTTTTTGCATGTATGATGATATCAGAAGCGCAGGAAATCCCTAAAGATCCCGGAAGTGGAATGAAGATTTGCCGCTGGCGTAATCCGCGACGATCTGCCCGTCTCCGACCAGTTTGTATTTATAAGTTACAAGTCCGTCCAGACCGACCGGTCCGCGTGCATGGAGCTTGCCGGTACTGATCCCGACTTCCGCTCCGAAACCGTAGCGGAAACCGTCCGCAAAACGTGTAGAGCAGTTCTGGTAGACACCGGCGGAGTCCACGAGAGCCATGAATTTAGCCGCGGAATCCGCATCTTCCGTGATGATGCAGTCAGTGTGATGAGATCCGTAAGTGTTGATATGATGGATCGCTTCATCGATGTCATCGACTACTTTGATGGAAAGGATATAGTCCAGGTACTCCGTCTGAAAATCCTTTTCTTCTGCTGGATCGCAGTCGATCACCATGGAGCATCGTACATCTCCGCGGTACTGGATCTTACTGCCCGAGGCGTCGGCTAGTGCAGGGATCAGCACATCCGCGATATCCTTGTGTACCAGCAGTGTTTCCACAGTATTGCAGGCAGCCACGTACTGGGTCTTGGAATCTATGATGATCGGCACGGCTTTTTCGATGGTGGCAGCACCGTCTACGTAGATGTGACAGATGCCGTCAGCATGCCCCATTACAGGGATCTTGGAATTGTTCATGATGTACTGCACGAACTGGTTGGAGCCGCGCGGGATGAGAAGGTCTACATAATCGTGACATTTCAGCAGTTCATCTATGCTGGCACGGTCTTCGATGAGGACAGCGAAACCTTCCGGAAGCCCTGCCTCCGTGGCGGCCTGATAGATGGTGTCGAATAAGATGCGGTTGGTGTTTTTGGCTTCGCTGCCGCCTTTTAAGATGGAGCAGTTGCCGCTTTTGATGCAAAGTGCTGCGATCTGTACCAGTGCATCCGGTCTTGATTCAAAGATGACACCGATGACACCGATAGGGCAGGTTGTTTTTGTCAGGATGAGATCCGTATCAAGTTCTCGCTTGAGAAGATCTTGAAACAAAGGATCCTCCATATCGATCAGATCGTAGATCCCATCGATACAGCTTTTCATTTTGTGAGAATCAAACACAAGACGGTTCACAATTGGAGCTGGCAGACCAGCTTCCTTCGCAAGCTCCAGATCCCGTGCATTCGCCTCGAAAATAGCTTCTTTGTTAGCCTGAAGGGCTTTAGTCATGCGTTCCAGAGCATCGTTTCTGATCTCTTCCGGCAGGGATGCCAGAATAAAACTGTCTTCCTTTGTTTTCTTAATACTGTCAATAAAGTCCATGATCAATATCCTTTCTTTCTTATACCAAACCTGTTTCCCGCAGAAACAGGTCAATGAACTGTTTGCTGAAATCGTTCAGTTCCCGGTGCTGTTTTTCGCTGTTTTTTTCTACGATGAGAAAGCCGCTGCTGCATCCGGGATATTTTTCAAAAGTCCGTTCATCAAGACCTGCAGCACGAAGATCGAGGATCCCCAGTCCGCTGTCCCGGATCAGAGGTACTTCTAATGTGAAATCGGCATTTTTACCGGAAAACCGGGACTGCACCGCCAGGTCGTGGAATTGAAATCCCATGTAGTCCAGCCGGCAGGTACGCTGCTGGCCGGAAATCGTCAGCCTGTCTTTGCCGATACTGATTTTACGAACGGTAAGCGGTCCTGCCGGAAACCCCAGCGCTGCCATGGCTTTGTGAAAATCACTTTTGCCGATCACAGGCAGCAGTCTTGAAAGCTGCAGGATATCATCGCTGTTGTGAAGCAATATCTTTTCGCCAAGAGCAGGGTCGTGATTTTTTTCATAAACGTTGTAAAGCTCTACGCTCTCTGCTCCGGAGATCTCATCGTCACGGCTCTGCCACAGTCCCATGTAGTTTTCGACGGTTTTCTGTTTCAGATTAGGCACGAACCGTTTGATGGGAGAGTGTCCGTTGAGCACAAGGTAGAGATCCAGATTATATGGCAGGGCGGCAGATGCTCCGGAATAGCGTCTCCAGCGTTTTTCCACAAAAGGCAGGTCGAAATGACGTCCGTTGTAGGTGATGACCAGATCCAGATCCCGGAGGATATCCAGATATCCGGAAAGCGCTTCTTCCTCTTCGGCTCTTGTTTCTGCGAAGAACTGATGCAAAGTGCCCTCCGGCACGCTGTAAAGCCCTCCCAGGATAAAGTGGTTTACTGCCGGGTTCAGCCCGGTCGTTTCGATGTCTAAAACCCCGATCCGCATTCCCTTAAAATAAAAGTCCAGCGTCCTGCTTTGATAAAGTTTTTCTTCTGTTTTCAGGGTAATGTGTTTCATACTTATATTATAGCAAGGCTGCCTTGGAAGGGAAAGTGAAAAGTCAGTGAAAAACAAAAGAGACCGAGAAGGTCTCTTTTGTTAAAAGGGGTATTGGGATTAGAGATTAATGAGGTTATCAGGGGGATAACCACGATTTAATTATAGGTTACTCAGCTAGATAAATCAAGTAAAAGTCGAAAAATTAAAGAAAAAACTTTTTTCTGACATTACCTTGTAAAACACTAGGAAATTTGTCGAAGGAATCCTGCACAAAATTGCTTTTCCCATATATATAATATAGAAAAGAGGGAGAGACCTCGCCAAAGATATAAAGCATAAATCATACTATATTTTTTATCGGAATGAAGGAGGAATTATCCAATGGAAATTTTAAAAGTATCAGCCAGATCCAATCCAAATTCGGTCGCAGGAGCATTAGCCGGAGTGCTGAGGGAAAAAGGCGGAGCGGAGATCCAGGCAATCGGAGCGGGAGCACTGAATCAGGCGGTAAAAGCGATTGCTATCGCGCGAGGATTCGTCGCACCGGGAGGGATCGATCTCGTTTCGGTTCCGGCGTTTACGGACATTGAAATCGAAGGAGAAGAGCGGACTGCGATCAAGCTGATCGTAGAACCGAGATAGGGGATGCATATCTTATTGTGCAAAGGGCAGCTGCCGGAAGTTTTCCCAGGTAAAAGGGGGTAAAAACGGGCAGCTGCCCTCTTTACCTTTTTTGGCAGATGTTATATAATTTGTAGCATGCAGGAGGGGAAAAGAAAGAATGGAACAGATCAAAGAAACGATTGAAAACAGTAAAAAGATCGTCATCAAAATCGGCAGCAATGTACTCTCTGACGAAAATGGAGTGGTGGATAAAAAAGTCCTCCACAACATAGCGGAGCAGGTAAACGATCTGATCAGCATGGGAAAACAGGTGATCCTGGTTTCTTCGGGAGCAGGGATATGCGGTGTCGGCGCGATCAACAAGTGGAGCCGGAGAGGTGATATCAACTATAAGCAGGCTCTGTGCGCGATCGGTCAGGTAGAGCTGATGATGGCGTATAAAGAATACTTCGCAGACTACGGGATACATGTGGCACAGATCCTTTTGACACGGGATGATTTCAGCGATCCTCACCGGACGCTCAACATTCGCAACGCCATGTTCACTTTGATCGATGAAGGCGTTATCCCGGTGATCAATGAAAACGACAGCGTCAGCGTCGATGAAATCAAGATCGGAGACAACGATACACTGGCGGCACTGACAGCGAGCCTGTGGAATGCCGATCTGATGATCATTTTGAGCGATATCGACGGGGTGTATGATAAAGATCCGAAGACGGAAAGCGATGCGAAGCTCATCGATCTTGTAGAGAATGCGGACAGACTGATAGAAACCATCAGCATCGGCGGAACCAGTTCTTTCGGGACAGGAGGCATCGCTTCCAAGATTGAGGCGGCTTCCCGCGTCAATAAATTCGGGATCCCGATGCTGCTGCTCAACGGAGAAAAAGAAAATATCATTCGAAAGAGTCTGGACGGCAAGAGTCGCGGAACGCTGTTTCTTGGAACCATAGGAAAGTAAGGTGAAGGATATGAAAATCGGATTTATCGGCGGTGGGAATATGGGAGGCGCCATCCTGGCAGGTTATGGATCGGCAGATCCTGACAATGAGGCCAGGATCGCTCTTTTTGATAAAAGTGAAGAGGTTTGTGCGAAGACCAGAGAACGCTTTCCCAGGATGACCATTTGCAGCAGCGGCAGGGAGCTTTGCAGCAGCTCGGATGTTGTGATCCTGGGAGTAAAGCCTCAGGTGATCGAAGGCGTGCTTTCAGAGATCGCGGGAGCATGTACCAGTGACAAGCTGATCATCTCCATGGCAGCCGGTGTGGACCTGGCGTTCCTGGCGGAGCACCTGGGAGCAGAGATACCGATCATCCGGATCATGCCTAATACGCCGGCCAAGGTGGGGGAAGCGATGATCGCTGTATGCCGGAATAAAAATGTCACGGAAGAAGCTTTTGCGACAGCGATGAAAATTTTTGCAGCAGTCGGGCAGGCGGAGGAAATCGAAGAAAGGCTGATGGACTGCGTCATAGGCGTCAGCGGCAGCAGCCCGGCCTATACGTATATGTACATAGAGGCACTGGTGCAGGCGGCGCAGGCTAATGGAATGAGTGGGGAAAAGGCGAAGATTTTCGCTGCCCAGTCAGTGCTGGGTGCTGCAAAGATGGTGCTGGAGAGCCCGGAAAGTCTTGAGCAGCTGCGCATCAATGTATGCTCTCCGAAGGGCACGACGATCGAAGCGGTGGAGACATTGTTTGCCAATGGTTTTATGGATAAGGTGAAGGAAGGCTTCCAGGCAGCTGTAGACCGGTCCATCGAGATGACGGAGGAAAAGAAAAAATGATTTTTGAAGAAAAGCAGATCAGCAGCCAGCTGATTTATGAGGGAAAGATCTTGAACGTACGCCGTGACAAGGTAACGGCGAAGAAGGGGGAATCTACGAGAGAAATCGTAGAGCACAACGGTGCGGTGGCCATGGTCGCTATCACGGAGGAGAACCATGTCCTTCTGGTAAAACAGTATCGGTACGCCTGCCATGATGTGGTGCTTGAGATCCCGGCAGGAAAGATCGA
This sequence comes from Lentihominibacter faecis, assembly GCF_014306095.1. Taxonomy (GTDB): domain Bacteria; phylum Bacillota; class Clostridia; order Peptostreptococcales; family Anaerovoracaceae; genus Lentihominibacter; species Lentihominibacter faecis. Next base: position 4,821 of record NZ_JACRWC010000034.1, on the reverse strand, counting down.
TAAAGGAGAAACGGATCCGCTGAAAGCGGCTGTCAGAGAGCTTAGAGAAGAGACTGGATATACGGCGGAGCACGTTCATTATCTAGGGAAGATCAATCCCAGCGTAGGCTATTCGGAAGAAGTGATCTATCTTTACGCTATGACAGACCTGACTCCGGGAGAGCAGGATCTGGATGAGGATGAAGCCCTGGATGTGCTGGAATATCCGTTTGAAGAAGCGTATCAGATGGCGGCGCGTGGCGAGATGATCGATGCGAAAACCATCGCTGCTCTTATGATGGCGAAAGAGCAGCTAGGCGAAGAGCTGCTTCCGTAAGGGATCCGGCGGCCAGAAGCAAGGAAGAAATAATCAGTAATGGAAGCAGTCTGTCCTTTGTGAGCAGGCTGCTTTTTGCATGGGAAGATCCGGCGGGAGCACTGTGGCGGCCGCCGGAATGAGGCGGGAGCACGGAGTTTCCTGCAAAGGGCCTGCCGGCAGCGTATCGGCGGTGGGAATTTTGCAGAGAGGAGGATAGGACTGCCAGGGCGCACAGGAAAAAGCCGGGGATCAGGAAGAGGTTCTGCGGCAGGATATGAAGAAGAGAGAACAGGAGGACATGAGAGCGTGCTCCCATCCAGACGAGCCCGCTGCAAAAGCCTATGGCGAAACTCTTGTACCAGAGAACGAGTGGCGGAAGGGGGCAGAGACAGCGGCTCAGCAATGCCGGGAGCATGAGAAAAAACAGCATGAAATTCGTGAGAAGCGAGGTGAGAAAACTTTGCAGGAAGCCGGTTTTGGATGTGGTGATCCCGGTGAGCAGCAGTGCGGAGAGGGCCTCGGTATTTTTGGTGGAAAGGCAGGTGCTGAAAAACAGACCGGTGAACAGACCGGTCAGGAAGATGAACAACAGGATGGATCCGATTTTTCGCATGGTGAAGTCCCCCTTTAACATGTGGTTTGATACTAGAATATGCAGTTTGTCCTTTTGATATGTCAATGTTTATTGTCAACGAAAGCGGGAGCGGGTATAATAGAGACATAAAGCGAGGTAAAAGAATGTATACGGATGATTATATGACTTATTTGAAAAAGGAAAAGCGTATGTCTGAAAATACGAGAGCGGCTTACGGACGGGATCTGGCGGAGTTCGTTGCCTTCGAAGGCGCGCGAGGGATGACGGATCTTCTGGGAGTGACCAGCACGGAGATAATTGCTTTTCTTCATCATCTGAAGAGCCTTGGGAAATCGTCGGCTACGGTAAACCGGAAACTGGCGTCACTTCGGTCGTTTTTTCATTATCTGATCCATGCGGGGATGATGGAATCTGATCCGACGGAGAACATCAAGTCGCCAAAGATTGAGCGGAAAACCATTGAATATCTGGAAATGTCTGAAATCGAAAAGCTGATGGCAGTGCCGGATGACAGCGTTCGCGGGGTGCGGGATCGTGCTATCCTGGAGGTGCTTTATGCTACCGGGATCCGTGTCAGTGAGCTGATTGCTTCGAATCTTGAGGATGTCAATATGCGTATGGGATTTATCACGTGTGCCGGTGAACAGAGTCATGCCAGGATCGTTCCGCTGGGAAGACCTGCGCGGGCAGCACTGGAAAACTATATTTATGAGGCACGTGATCAGCTGCTGCGTGGAAAAGAAGAGGAACAGGCGTTGTTCATTAATTTCTACGGGAACCGGATGACGCGGCAGGGATTGTGGAAGATCCTGAAGGAATACGGAGAAAAGGCGGAATTAAGTCACAAGCTGACGCCGCATATTATCCGCAATTCTTTCGCAGTGCATATGCTTCAGAATGGAGCGGATCTCAAATCGCTGCAGGAACTCATGGGGCATGAGGATATTTCTGCGACGCAGATCTACCTGTCGGCGACCAAGAGCCGGATCAAGGACGTGTACGACAAGTCTCATCCGAGAGCGTAAGGGCTAGAGCAGCCGGATGAGAGTTTTGGGCTGAGATCGCCCCGGGCGCAGGCTGGGAAAAAGCCGAAAGAGTGACCCCCGGAGTTAGAGCAGCCGGATGAGAGCTTTGGGCTGAGATCGACCCGGGAGCAGGCTGGAAAAAAAGCCGAAAGAGTGTCCACTGGAGCTAGATAAGCTGGATCGCCGATTCCGCTGCTGTGCAGCCGGAAGAATAGGCAAACTGCAGATTGTAGCCGCCGGTGCTCCCGTCGATATCGATCATTTCTCCGCAGACGAAAATCCCGGAGTGATTTTTAAGCTCCATGGTTTTCAGGTCGATCTGAGAAAGAGCGATGCCGCCTGCTGTGGTCATGGCTTTTTCAAAACCTGACAGGGAAGTGATCTGAAATTCTTCTCCCGTCAGTGCGGCTGCCAGAGCCTTGGTGGAATTGCCCGTGCGGGAAACCAGCAGCTGGCTGAAACGCTTTGGCAGATGGAACGTGTCCGATAGGATCGCGGGAAGACCGCTGTGTGATTTCTCTGCGGACTTTTGGAGGTTAGCTGCGATTTCATCTCGCGGCGCGATCAGGTAGTCGATCACCAGGGTGTCTCCTGGCTGTGCAAAATTGGATATATTTAAGATCGCAGGGCCGGAAAAATCCTTGTGAGTGAATAGAAGACCGCCTTTTTCTTCGGCGATCTTTTTTTGTGCCCGCAGCACTCTGATCCGGCAGTCTTTGAAGGGGATCCCCGACAGCTTCGCGTAAGGATAGTTCTGGACGCGGATCGATGTCAGGGCGGGCTGCAGCGGGGTCATTTCAAGATCCAGGTCTCGCTGCAGCACGGAAAACAGCTGTCCGTCGGATCCGGTGCCCGGATAGGAGCAGCCGCCGGATGCTAAAATGATGGTCTTTGCCCGGAATGTGGTTTTGTTTGTGGTGATCTCCCAGCAGCCTGATGTGGAAGTGTCTGAATGAGGATGACTCGATTCGGATGAGGGGTCATGATCATTCGCATCGCACGCCGGATCGAAATTGCTGGAATGTGCCCGCCTATCGCTGATCTCCTCGGCAGAGATCCGGCGGATCCCGGTAACTTCCTGATCGTAAGCGATCTCGAATCCGTTTTCCTGAGATTTCCTCACCAAAAGATCCCGGATATCCTGAGCCTTTCTGGATGCCGGAAATACCCTGCTGTCTTCTTCCTGCGTGACAGTCGGGATCCCGTTTTTTTCGAGAAAAGAGATCAGTTCCAGGTTATTGTGTTTATAGAGGCAGCTGCGGATACGGCCGCCTTTTTTCCCATACCGGTCGATGAAATCCTTGATGGATCCGCCGTGGGTGATGTTGCACTGGCCGCCGCCGGACATCAAAAGTTTCGTGCCGGCGCGGCCTGTTTTCTCCAGGATCAGGCCAGCAGGACGGTGTTTGGTCGGGCGGCTGGAAGGACGGCTGCCGGTTGGTCGATTTCCGACCGACTGGCTTTTGTGCGGGCAGCTGGAAGGACGGCTGCCGGTTGGTCGATTTCTGACCGGCTGGCTTTTGTGAGGGCAGCTGGCAGGACGGTTGCCGGTTGGTCGATTTCCGGCCAGCTGGCTTTTGGCCGGGCAGCTGGATGCGGGTGCTGCCATGCGAGGGGCAGCCTGCTGGGATGGGGAGGCTGCCCCAGCCTGGCGGCCTTCGGCCGCCGTATCAAATCTGGCGCCGGCGAACAGGCCGGATGCGCCGGCGCCGACGATAATGCAGTCGTAAATCATGCGGGTGAATTCCTTTCCTTTTAGACGCGGGATCGCTGAACGCGTTAGACGCGCGGGCCGTTTTCTCTGCCTGGTCCGGCCCGTCGCTTCACGATCCCGCAGGGATCGCTTTGCATAAAAAAGAAAAAGGAACCGAATCCGGTTCCCTGTCTCTTATGACGTGTGTCACTATTTTTCTTCCTTAGACTTGATCTTAGCAGATTTACCAGTTCTGGCACGCATGTAGTGAAGTCTTGCTCTTCTAACTTTACCGCGTTTTACTACTTCGATCTTTTCTACCAGCGGAGAGTGGATCGGGAAAGTCTTTTCCACGCCTACTCCGGAAGCGATTCTTCTTACAGTGAAAGTCTCGCCGATTCCGCCGTTCTGTCTCTTCAGAACAAAGCCTTCAAAAATCTGAATTCTTTCTCTGTTTCCTTCTTTGATTTTAACGTGTACCTTTACGGTGTCTCCAACGTTAAACGCAGGGATATCAGTCTTGAGATAATCCTGTACAACTGAGCTTAATACATCCATTGGTTTTCCTCCTTCCCTTCAAGACGTTCATGGGCATGTGCCGTGTTGCCATGCATCCAGAGGACCGCCCGTAATCAAGCCTTTATATTATATCTTATGAATGGGCGGATTGCAACATGTTTCTTTTAAAAACGATTTCTAAGAAGCCGGTTTTCTGATTTTTAAGAGGCCGGTTTTCTGAGACGCTTGCAAAGGGCGGGATCTGCGGCGTCGCGTGGTCACGGGGATGCGGTGTTGTAATGTCGCATGGTCGCAGTGTCGCGTGGTCGCGGGGACTGGGGTGGTTTGTATCGAGATGTTCTTTGTGAGAACTGTATTTAGGATCGTGAATTCCCAGATCGAGAAAAAATCGCTTTGGATTTGGATTTTTTGTCGTCTGCAAGCCATGTGCTGTTTTGCGAATTCCCATTATGCAAAAAAAATACGGCAGATGGGAAGCGGTCTGCAAAGTTTCCGCCACATAGGAGTTTTCTAGCTCCTTAATATAACAGTTTAGTTATTTGCTGGGGAGTGAATCAGCGGGAGCGAGGGGATTTTAAAGCAGATATCATCCTACTACAATATACTTATGGTTAATATCCCTTGCAGCCAGTAAGGAATTATCCATCTTGTTGCTTAAGCTGTTAAAATGTAAGAGCAATCGGTATAGCGA
>NZ_JACRWC010000004.1 GCF_014306095.1 Lentihominibacter faecis | reverse complement strand
TGAACATCAAGGCAAAGTTGTTTCAACTGAGGAACTATTTGAAAATATCTGGAAAGAAAAATATTTAGATAATAACAACACCGTAATGGCACATATAGGGCGGCTTAGAGAAAAATTAAATGAACCCGCCAAAAATCCAAAATTTATCAAAACAGTTTGGGGGGTAGGTTATGAAATTGAATAAAAATGAACAAAATTATCTGCTTACAATCCTGTTTAAAAGTTATATCTTACAGAGTGTAATTTGTTCGGGAATTATCTTAGTGTGTACGGTTTCGTTAGATATAGGACTTACTTGGGTACTGGATAGATATGTGGAACATTACTACCTGATATATAGGGGACTTTATGTTTATATGGTAGGGCTTATATTATGGGTAGTTTGCATTTTGTATTTGACTTATAAACTTTTGAAAAAGGTTGTTAATTATGTCTACGAGTTACAAGCTGCAACAGGAAAACTATTTGATAAATCAGTAGATTATATTGAACTCTCACCGGAACTAAGCGAAATTGCTATCAACATAAATCGCTTAAAGCAAGAAGCAGAAAACAATGCGCGACTTGCACAGGAAAATGAACAGCGCAAGAATGATTTGATTATGTACCTTGCACATGATTTGAAAACGCCGCTTTCTTCCGTCATTGGCTATCTAACACTACTGCATGATGATGAACAACAAATATCACAGGAGTTAAGAGAAAAGTATCTTTCTATTTCTCTTGATAAAGCAGAACGTCTTGAAGATTTGATAAACGAGTTTTTTGAAATCACACGATTTAACTTATCTAACATAACATTACAATACAGCAACATAAATTTGACCCGTTTATTAGAACAACTTATCTATGAATTTAAGCCCATATTAAAGGAAAAAAATTTGAAATGTACTCTCAATAGTACAAGCGACATTATGCTACATTGCGACGCAAACAAAATACAACGTGTGTTCGATAATCTCTTGCGTAATGCGGTAATTTACAGTTATACAGATACAGAAGTTGCAATAACCACAGAACTTCAAGAGAACACTATTGTAATTACTTTTGAAAATTTTGGGAATCCTATCGCAGAAGAAAAACTAAAACTAATATTTGAGCAGTTTTACCGAGTTGACACATCAAGAAATACTACAAGTGGTGGTGCCGGATTGGGACTTGCGATTGCGAAACATATTGTAGAACTACATAAGGGGACTATTGTTGCTCATAGTAAAGACGAGTGTATAAAATTTATAGTTACACTTCCACTTTCGTAGGAAAATCGTAAGAAATTCCGTAGCAAAAAAGAGGATTTTCTTGCGAACAATCATCAAAATTAAGGCTTTTATTTTGATACAATTATTGTATCAAGGTGAAAGCCTTTTATCTTTAAACGAAATATAATATACAATAACAAGGAGGTATGTTGGTGAAATACCAAAATCGAATTATGGCGTTACCTATGCTATGTATGATAATAATCGTTTTTATTATTGTTTGTTTCTGTTTTGGGACAGATTAACATAGGTTTATCTTCTTTAGAACAACGTACACATGAGCTGTTGATTAGAAGAGCAATAGGAGCTTCCCGCGCAAATATTGTTACTTTGGTTTTAGGTACGCAACTGATTATTTCAATATTCGTTTGCATTGCGTCAATTTTACTCTCGCTACTTATCGTTGAAGGTATCAGTGTATTGCTTCCACCTGATTCACCAATAACAGCACCAAGTTATCCTATTTTTTCGGCTGTCATAGCTGTAATAACTTCTGTTATTGTTGCATTATTAGGCGGGTTATTGCCCGCAATAAAAGCAGCAAAACTGGAACCTGCATTAGCACTTAGATAAAAGTTTAAGAAATTGGAGGAATAAATATGAAAATATTATCTGCTAAAACAAAAATTCTTTTAGGAATGATTTTTACTTTAATGATATGCTTAATGTTTGCGGGGTGTTCTAATTCTGATACTACATCTGATTCAAGAGGATTTACAGACTTTGAGCATATCGAAGAAGAATATCTTGCAACCATTGACAGTTTGGATTGGCCAGATGGAGTTGAACTTCCTAAAAAGTTGGAAAATGAAGATACAGGGGCTTCTTTCCAAGTTGGCTATGGTGAAACAAGAGCTTCTAACTTGTGGGAATATTCATGGATGAAAGAATGGCTTGACACTTATAATACAAATCCGGAAAGAGCCGAAAAAGCATTAGAAGAATTGGAAAAAGCATTTGATATGCCATATATGGGAAAAGACAGGTGCGATGACGCTACTCGTAATTATTTGCGAGAAAATATTGACAAAGCAAAACTAGGTGATCCATCTGGTTTTAGGGAGTGTATAGATGTTAATTATTGATTGGTCTTACTAACAAGTAATTTTCAAGTACATTCTTTTATATGCCCGCGTGGAATTTGGGCACCATTTGGGCACCATTTACGGAAAAAGCACCATGAAAACAGAGGGTAAAAGAAACGCCGACAACTCACAAAAACGTAGTGTTCATGCGGGTTTTCGGCGTTTTCCTATCCCTTAACGGGCTTCTATTCATCTTGTGCGAGAGAGAAAAATTCTACTATTTTTTAGATATGGTAAGCATAAAAACTCCTCTTTCGTATTTTTCAGAAGATATCCTTACATACAGCTTAACAGAAAACCTTCTTGAAATCAAAAAAATAACTTCAGGCGGATTGTTTTTCCGGCAAAGTTTGGTAAAATAAATCTGAGCGGAGGAGCCACGGGCTATGCAACGCTTGGAAAGAAGGCAAAACCATGCAGTTTTTATTAAAAGGTATCATATCCATGATCGTGACTGTCCTGCTGCAGGGCGGTGTGGCGAATATCGTTTCCACAACGCCGGAAGATGCGGCAAAGGATTTTTTGGAAGGACTGAAAAACAACGAGCCGCAGGTCATGGAAAAATACATGGATAACTCATACATCAATTTTATCTGCAATGTAGAAGGAGATGAAGGCGTGGTGGATCGGATGGACGATGCGCTGTTCCAGAACTTTTCCTATGAAGTGGACAAGGTGGCGGCTAAAGACGACGTGGCTGTAGCGAAAGTGACTGTGACCTGCAATGATTTCAGTCAGGTTTCGGCAGCTTATGACAAAGCGGCGTACGATTTTATAAAAAGCAACCTTTATACTGATGAAGTGGCGGATAAGACAGCACTGAACGCCAAGTGTCTGGATCTTTATGTACAGCAGATCGAGGCAGCATCCTCCGGTGAGACTGCGCAGACCGTGATCTATCTGCCTATGGTGGATAATGGCTATTATGGATGGGATGTCTTGCTTTCCGATGAGCTGATGCAGACCATGCTGGGAGGACTACAGATGCCGGTGAGCAAATAAGGGCAAAAAAATGCAAAAATAAGCGAAAATACACAGAGAACAACTTCGATTTTTTGCATATTTTTGCACTAAGAAGCACTAAGAAAAGGAATGACGAACTGTGCAAAGCATAGAACTTTGTAGAAAAAAGTTTTTATCGATCCATTAGAATTACAACGATTCAAGACGATTTCAGTACCGCAGAAAAATATGCGGAAGGGGGAATTGTCTTTTTTTTGCCGAAGTTGGCATCGAAGTTGCGGTAACTATAGGCGTAACTAAAAACCGCAATTATTACAAGGCAACCATTTTGAAAGGAGAAATGAAAGTGGATTCTCAAAAATCAAAAGTGCAGGGGAAACTGCGAAAAGGCGTTTTCTTTCCTGCTGCAGGAGCACTCGTTATTTTCATTGGGCTGGTAGCGGCCTTCCCGGACAAGGCTTATGAGGTACTGACCGGACTGCTCTATAAGATGGGCGGAAGCTGCGGCTGGGCTATAGAGCTTCTGATCTTTTTCGTATTTGTAGGGGGCTTGATCCTTGCCTGCACCAAGTACGGCAACATCCGGATCGGTGGAGATAATGCCAAGCCTCATTACAGCATGTGGAGCTGGATCACCATGTCCATCTGCGGCGCTATCGGTACAGGCATTATCTTCTGGGCACTGGGCGAACCGATCTATCAGTATATGGGACCTGCAAGCTCGGCCGGCGTAGAGCCTGGGTCGGAAGCAGCGGCAACATGGGCTGTATCCCAGACTATGTTCCACTGGTCCTTCGAACAGTTCGCATTTTATTCCGTACCTGCTATTGTTTTAGGTCTGCTTCTTTATAACTTTAAAAAACATGTATCTTATGACCCGGTCGCAGATCTGGCTATCGGCAGACACAATAGGGGTCTGGGGAATGTATTTCATTTTATAATCGTATTCGGTATGTGTGCGGGAGTTGCCTGCTCCATGGGCGTAGGTCTGATGCAGATCGGTTCCGGTATCGAATACCTGAGCGGATTAACATCCGGCAGAGGATTATGGCTCATTCTGGCAGCTATCGTTACTTTTATTTTCGTTCTGTCCTGCGTATCAGGGATCGAGAAGGGATTGAAGAGAATGTCCTCTTTCACAAGCTATGCATTCATCTTCCTTCTGGTTGCGATCCTGATCCTGGGGCCGACGGCATTCATCCTCAACATGTCCACCGAATCCTTAGGTGCGATGCTTTCTGAGATGCCGAAGAGAACTATGATCACAAATGCAATGTTCCCGGGAGACAACTGGGCTTCTGACTGGTGGTTACAGTATGTAGGAAGCTTCATCGTATACGGACCGATCATCGGCGTATTCCTCGCCAGGATCGCATACGGAAGAACCGTAAGACAGTTTATCCTGGTAAACACATTTGTTTCCGGCGGATTCTGCGCAGTATGGTGCGGTATTTTCGGAAGTATGGCAGTATACCTTCAGTCCACAGGGACATTCGACGTATGGGCTGCCGTACAGGAATCCGGAATGGCTTCTACCGTATACCAGCTGCTGGACAGCCTGCCGTTCGGTAAGATCCTCATCGTGGTATTCATTGTAACAGTGTGTACATCGTTCTGTACCATCGCTGACCCGGCATCTTCTGCCCTGGCTAATATCACAGTAAAGGGAAGCTCCATCGAAGACGAGCCGCCTAAGAAGATCAAAATGCTGTACGGCATCTTCATGGGAGCACTGGCTTACGCTCTGATCGCTTCCGGCGGACAGGATTCCGTAAAATCCATCTGGATCATCGTAGGCGTTCCGATGACGGTCATCATCCTTGCACTTTGTATTTCAACCATAAAATCTCTTGCATATCTGCAGAAGAAAAAAGAGGCAAATGATCCGAACATTGACTTTGAAGATATGCTTCGTGTATCTGGAGAGAAAGAAGAAAAGGAGTAGAGAACCATGACTACAAAATTCAAACATGATCACTGGACGAAAGGAGTGACAGAGCGTGTCAATCATCTTCGTGATACGTTCTGGAAGTTCGAGCCGTCCGTCGACATAGAAAGAAGTGTGATTTACACACGTACCTATAAAGAAACAGAAGCGGAGGATACTATTATCCGCCGGGCAACATCTTTCAAAAACTACATGAATGAACGCACCATTGACATTTTACCGGGCGAACTGATCGTCGGGACAAGCGGGAAAGCGCCGAAATCATTCATCTTCTGCCCTGACGTCTGTTTCGGTTGGGTCGAGGCAGAGCTGGATGAGATCGACACGCGGGAACAGGATCCATATGCCATTACGGAAGAGGACAGAGAACTCATCCGTAATGAGCTGATCCCGTACTGGAGAGGCAAATCCATGGAGGAATACTTCATGGCCAACGTGTCCGACGAGCTGCGCAACGTGGCTGTAGGGACCTGCGTTGTTTACGGAGAAAACAAGACTACGGTAGGCGGCGGTGAAACCGCAGTAGGTTTTGAAAATATCATCCTGAAAAAGGGATACAAGGGAATCAAGGAAGAAGCGGAAGCCAAACTGGCAGAGCTGGATAAAAACGACATCGAGAATTTTGACAAGATGCAGGTTTACCGCAGCATGATCCTTTCCTGCGAAGCTATGAAGATCCAGAGTGACCGTTATGCGGATCTGGCTGAAAAGATGGCCGCAGAAGAAACCGATGAAACGAGAAAACAGGAATTGCTGACCATAGCAGAAAGCTGCCGGCGCGTTCCGTGGGAACCGCCGCGGACTTTCCGCGAAGCAGTGCAGGCCATCAATCTGGTGGAAGTTGCGTTGTACTGTGACGAAATCAGTTCCGGCTACAACATCGGCCGGTTTGACCAATATCTGTATCCATACTACAAGAGAGACAAGGAAGCAGGGATCCTGACAGATCAGGATGCTCTGGAACTGCTGGAATGTCTGTGGCTTAAGATTGCAGAATCTCTGTATGGTCTCTCCAAGGACGGAGCCGAATTCTACGTGGGATACCAGCCGTATCACGGCGTGACCTTAGGCGGCGTCAACGAAAAAGGCGAAGATGCTGTCAATGAACTTTCCTTTATGGGTATCCAGGCAACCATGGATCTGCAGATGAACTCGCCTACCATCAACATTCGTGTGAACAAGGCCAACACCAATGAGTTCCTCCTGAAGATCGCAGATCTGATTGCCTGTGGAACGGGACAGCCGTCTGTACACTTCGACGAGTCTGCTATGGAAATGCTGAGAAGAAGCGGCGTTGACGAAAGCGAGCTGTGGAACTACACGCTGGTAGGATGCGTTTCTCCGCAGATGGCAGGAGAGACGACGCAGTGGAATGAAGGCTCCCGTTACTCCTATCCGACTGCGGTAGAATGGGCATTATACGATGGTTACAGCTACATCTTTGATCGTCAGATGGGTCTGCACACAGGCGATCCGACGACCTTCAGGACATATGAAGAATTTGAAGCTGCTGTGAAAAAGCAGATGGCATACCTGGTAGGATGTGCCTGCCGATGCAGCCAGCTGGCAGAGAGGGCTCAGCAGCTTCGCCTTCCTAAGCCGTTCCGTGACTGCTGCGTTGCCGGACCGATGGAAAGCGGTAAAGACATCATGTACAAGGGCAGCAGCAAATACTTTGCAGGCCCTGGACTTTTAGTAACAGGTGTCGCCGATTATGCAGACTCCATGGCAGCTGTCAAGAAGCTGGTATACGATGACAAGAAAATCACCATGGCAGAGCTGATCGACGCTCTGAAGAAGGACTTCGAAGGATACGACGATCTTCGCTACATGCTGATCCACGATGCACCGAAGTACGGAAACGATGATCCGTATGTTGACGATATTGCAAAGGATTGTGTAAAATACTCGGGAGATGTAGCGGACAGCTACACGTCCATCTTCGGTTCTCATTATGCAAACGGTCTTGTGCCGGTAATGGCGAACGTGCCTCACGGAAAGGCGATATGGGCACTGCCTTCCGGAAGAAAAGCCAAGGAGCCTCTGGCAGACGGTATGTCGCCGTACCCAGGCTATGACAAGCATGGGCCGACAGCTGTTCTCAAATCCGTTTGTGATGTAAACCACGCAGACTGCAGAGCAGGAACACTGCTCAACCTGAAGCTGACACCGCAGCTCATCAAAGATGAAGCGGGTAAGCAGAAGCTGGTAGCACTGCTGCGTTCCGAAGAGGTCATGGGAGGATTCCATGTACAGTTCAACGTAGTAGACAGAGATACACTGCTTGATGCACAGGCGCACCCGGAAAAATACAGTGATCTTCTGGTTCGTGTAGCCGGATACAGCGCATTCTTTGTAGACCTGAGAAAGGAAGCACAGGATCTGATCATCAACCGTACCGAAGTTTCTGCATGGTAAGGGAGAAACCACATGCCTCAACTAGTTTACGTTACAAATATACAAAAATTTTGCACCCACGACGGACCTGGGATCCGGACAAATGTATTTTTCAAGGGATGTTCCATGGAATGCAAATGGTGCGCCAATCCGGAAACCATTGATCCTTATCCGCAGCTGATGTATTATCGCAATAAATGCACCGGCTGCGGGCGGTGTATCCCCGACTGCATCCACGAAGCAATCAAGTTTCATCATGACGGAAGCCGGGTGGAGCAGATCCCGGGCAAGTGCAAGAACTGCGGGACGTGTGTCAGTGCATGTCGCCAGGAAGCACGGGAGATCATCGGTGAGCTGAAGACTCCGGAAGAAGTTTTTGGGATCGTCAATCAGGATAAGGTTTTTTACCAGCAGTCTGGTGGCGGTGTAACCTTTTCTGGCGGAGAGCCTTTTTTGCATCCGGAATTCATTCAAAAAGTGAGTGCGATGTGCAAGGCTGAGGGATATAATACAGCTGTGGAAACCTGCGGGAACTTCTGTCTGTCCCCGGTACTCAAAATCATCGATCTTATAGATCACGTGCTTTTTGATATCAAAATCATCGATGAAGAGAAGCATATCCGGTACTGCGGGAAGTCTAATCAGAAGATCCACCGAAACTTTGAGACACTGTTGAAACTGACCGATGTGACGCCGCGCGTGCCGATCATCCCGGGCATCAATGATACTCCTGTGGACATCGCGCTGCTGTGTCGTTTTTTCACACAGCACAAGGACAAGATCAAGCGCGTTCATATTTTGCCGTACCATAATCTGGGCCTCGGTAAATACGAAGCGCTGGACGAGCCGTACTCTCTCAATGATGTACATCCACCGTCAGACGAGCACATGAACGGGATCAAGGCGGATTTGGAACGATGCGGGTTTGAAGTCGTGATAGGAGGCTAGAAGAAGTGGAACGCCTTTTGCCAGGCTGTTTCGGGGGACATTATGAACAACAAAATCAAATTGAATACTCTGGCGTTCATTACCATTATTTTTTGGTCGGCTGCGTATCCGCTTACAAAGGTGGCGTCACAGGACTTTGATTGCTACACCATAACGGCACTGCGAGCGTTTATCGCTGCAGCTGTAATGCTGATCATTGGTTTGGTAACGCATATAAGAAAAATTTTCAAGTTTAGTCATGTTTGGTTGTTTGCGATCGAGGGTGCATTCGCTTTTTCGCTATATGTGATAGTGTTTAATATAGGACTCCAGTCCCTGACCACTACAACTTCGAGCCTGATAATCGCAACCGTTCCAATCTTTACGGCAATAGGGGCATGGAAAATTTTCGGAGAAAAACTGAAGCCTGTTGGATGGATATCAATGGGAACGGCTTTTGCCGGCGTATGTATACTGTTGCTGTGGGACGGTGACTTAAGCATTGGAATAGGCGCTTTATGGACGTTTATTGCTGTGCTGATGTTCAGTGCGTATAATCTCATAAACAGAAAGCTTGAAAATCTCGGCTACAATTCAATGGAAATCGTGACGTACGCATTGATATTCGGAGCAATCGAATTACTTCCTTTCGCTCCAAGAGCTGTTGGACAGATCATGACCGCAGATACATCTTCCCTTATGGCAATCATATTTATGGGGATTGGAACAAGTGCTCTGGCATATTACACCTGGTCAAAGGCGCTAACGTATGCAGATAAACTGAACGAAGTTACAAATTATCTTTTTTTATCCCCATTCATCACTGCTATTTTGGGATGGTTGATGCTTGCAGAGATTCCCGGAGCAGGAATATACATAGGGGGAGCAATAATAATGCTCAGCCTCATTGTTTTCAGTGTAAAAAGCAGATGATTTGCAGGAACAATGAAGAAACAAAGTATACAAAAATAAAAAACACGGGATCCCATCAGCGGTGGATCCCGTGTTTTTTCATATGGTAGGAAAGCTTTTGCCGGCTGATACCAAGCTGGCGTGCCGCTTTGGAAATATTGCCGCCAGTTTGCAGGAGAGCATCCAGTATCTTCTGCTTTTCCTTCTCTTCGATGATCGTGTACAGTGTTTCCGGCTGAAGGTCCTCCGGTTGTGAGATGTCCGGCTGTGATACGCCTGCAGTAACTGGAGAAGCCGGTGCAGCTGCCGGTGCCGGAGAAGCAGGTGAGGCAGAAGCTGCTAAAGATGGTACAGAGATACCCTGCAGAGTCCCGACATAGGTGGTAGTCGCATCAAAAAGATAGTGAGGCATGTCGTGCATGCGGATCTCTGTTCGATCCGGCGGAATGCTGCTGATGGCAGATTCGATCACATGTTTTAGCTGTCGAACGTTTCCAGGCCATGGATAGGATATGAAAAATTCATGAACCTCCGGAGAAAGATTTCGCAGTTTCTTCTTGTAGGTCCGGTTGAATTTCTGGATGAAATGATTTGTCAGCAGATCAATATCCTGAGGTCTGTCTTTGATTGGCGGGATCACGATAGTCGTGACAGAAAGACGGTAAAACAGATCTTCGCGCAGCTGATTTTTTTGCAGGGCGATCTGTGGCATAGTATTGATACTGCTGATGATCCGGACGTCAACTTTGATATCGCAGCCGCCGCCAAGACGACGGATTTCTTTTTCTTCCAGGACACGAAGCAGCTTCGCCTGTGACTCAAGGCTCATAGAGTTGATTTCATCCAGAAATAATGTTCCGCCTTCGGCCTGTTCGAACAGACCGATCTTATCCAGAGCCCCGGTAAAGGTCCCCTTGGTCGTTCCGAAGAGGATCCCTTCCAGAAGGCCGTCAGGAACGGCGGCGCAGTTGATGGCAAGGAATGGTTTATTTTTTCTTGGGCTGGAGTTATGGATAGCCTGCGCGAATACTTCTTTGCCGGATCCGGTGAAACCGGACAGCAGTATGGGCACGTCGTTAACAGCAGAGCTCCTGGCAAGTTCGATGCTTCGCTGAAATGCGGGGTGCTCTCCTATTAGAGAATCGAAAGTTTTCTTTTTTGCCTTTGGGTTTTTCTGCTGATTCTTCTGCAAAGTGGTATTATCCGATAATACCTGGCTGACCAGAGTCATGTCACGCTGCACCGTGCATACTCCCAGCAGTTTGTCTCCTGCAAATAAAGGAAAGGATTTTGCCAGCTGATGGTATTGTTTGCCGTCAAGCATATAAATGTTTTCGTGTTCCGGAATGGTTTTTTGCTCATAGAGTGCCTTTAGTGTCGGGCTTTCTCCCTGAGTATAGAGTTCCTTGATATGTTTGCCCTTGACTTCTGAATTCGTCAGATTCTCGAAAGCTTCCACAGCCGGATTGATAAATTGGAGACAGCCTTGTTCGTCTACGATATAGACGTATTCAGTCATATTATTTAAAATGGTCAGAACGCAGGGATTCTCAAGGATCGCCTGTAACTCGTCTTGCATGAAAAATACCTCCTTTTCAATGGTTCTATTTTACCATAAAACAGGCGGGAATTCACTGAAATTCGTGGGCTTCGGGAAAAAGAGCGAGGGAAAATCATGACACCAACAGGAAAATTTAACCGCGTACAACATCAAAGTCTCGCAAATCATGATTCATGTTGTATTCCCCGGCAGATGGAGGAAAGGTGCAACATAAAAGAGGCTGTTTAAGGCTTTCATGTTGTATTTTTTGCAGAAAAACTTACTAAATTTCTGATTATCTTTTCATAAGTTAGTAAATGCCGATATATCCCGTATTTTAGGGCTTTATCGGTATTTTCTTTTTGGAAGATACCTTGCATAAGCTGGCATTTACCAGCATGAAAATGCAACCAAAAGTAGTAAATGAGTAGTAAATATAAGCTCCGATATTAACAAGCCAGCCTTTCCAGCTCCGCTTTTGCAGATTGAAATGTACCGTGTGCGTAATAGCCAAGTGTCATGGTTATGTTGGCGTGTCCCATGAGATATTGCAGGGTGTTTGGGTTCATTCCTCTATTTGCCATATTCGTACAATAAGTATGTCTGAATGAATGTGGTGTGATGTTCGGTAACTTATCCGTGTGATACTTGTTATACTTTTTAATTAGTCCTCGCACCATGCCCTCATAGTTTCCTGCAACTTTAGGCAAGCCCTCACGGTTTAAGAATAGAAAATTGCTGTAACCACCTACAATCAGCGGTTGTGCTTTTCCTCTGTTCTTTAGTATTCTTTGGATTGCTTGATAAGCCCGTTCTGTCAATGGAAGTTCCCGTTTTCCGTTTTTGGTCTTTGGTGTTTCAATATAGTAGCCCATTTCGCTATCTTTCAATAGCTGGTGGTCTATATTGAGTATTCTGTTCTGCATATCAATATGCGTCGTCAATCCGCAAAATTCAGAAATACGAAGTCCCGTTTCCAGCAGAAGCACAACCTCATCATAATACTTGCTGTAAATCTTGTCCTTTTCCATAAAGGCAAGCAGGCGTTCTTCCTGCTCTGGTGTAAGGATAACTTTCTGCTCCGTATCATCTTCCAGAACATCACTTAGCTTAAAGTCAAATGGGTTCTTTCTGATACAGTCGTCTTGTATCGCCATGTAAAATGAAGCTTTCAAGGAACGCTTATAGTTATCAATCGTTTTATAGGCATATCCTTTTTCGCTCATTCTGATAGCCCATTCTTTAGCGTCCGACTGCTTAACAGTATCAATCGCCCTCATACCCAATGGGTCATTTTTCAGAGCATTCATAAGATACTGTCGTCCCTTTTCAGTAGCCCTTTTGATGTTCTTTCTTTGGCTGTTTTTCTTGTCGTAGAGCTGGCAGACTGTCATTTTACCGCCGACTGTGTCGATACCGTCGTTAAGGTCTTTTTTTATCTGTGCTTCTTTTTCCCTCAATGAAATATCATCACGCTTTCCAGCAGGTGTCTTGTCTGTCGGTACAAGTTTCCAAGAATAGATAAATTGTGGCTTTCCGTATATATCGGTATATTTATAAACGTATCTTCCGTCTTTTCGCTGGCTCTCTCCATTACGCAAATTGCGATTTTTACTGTCTTTTCGTTTTACATTAGACATAGTGTAAAGCTCCTTTCCGTCATGGAATGAGCCGTGATACGCTATACCTTATTATACCATATCTACGGCTCAATGACATTAGATTTCGTCCAATGTATCTATGATTTTTTCAAATTGTTTTCGCTTAATCTGAATACGATTACCGTTCACGATAACCCAGCCAGCGTCAATATTTTCTTCGGCTAATTTACGCAATTTCTTTTCGCCAATGCGGAAGTATTTAGACGCTTCTTCAATCGTCAGAGTATATTTTTCCCAGATAGGCACATCAGTATTGTTCATAATCTATGCACCTCCTTTACTGTGTGTCATTTTTTACAAGCAGGCAGACGGCTTTGGAAAGCTCCGTTAGTATCTCAACTATTCCCATTCTTGTGGGCAGAACCGCACCATGCGGACGTATCATTATTCTGTGAGGATAGGTCGTGGCAAAGCGACTTTTCCAACGGTCGCTCTCGGATCACTGCGTGGGTCGCTCGCTTTCTTTTGGAAAGGTCATGGCGTACAGTCCCCGTGGCTTGCTATCTCACAAACGTATCTGTCTGCTTTATTCAGTTGTCAAAGACCAGACGGGCATAATCAATCCCGATATGAATTAGAAACGTTTAATATCAAAGTTTAAGATTTTACGAATAATCGCTTCTTTGATAAAACCTTTCATTTCCAAATCTACCGCAAGACGTAAGTTGTTGTTATCGTCGTAAAACGGACGCATACAGCATTGATTGATATATGGGTCATAAAATTCCAAGATTTTTGAAATTGCTGTTTCGTCGCCGTCGCAGGCTTTGGAAATAACCGTGAAAGTCGGTGTCAGCTCTTTTGGCATTTTTCTTTTTCCTCCTCAATCAGTTGCTTTAACTTGTCTAGTGCTTGTATTCTGCACTTCGTTACATTCGCTCTGGAACAGTCAAGCATTTTCCCAATATAAGTGTCCGTGTCCCCAATGAAAAAATACTGTAAAACGATATTACGCTTTCGTTCTTCAATAGCTTTCAATGCACGAGCCAGTTGTTCATCTTCGATTGACACTTTTTCGCCACAGACTTCAAATACTGCAACATAATCCGTAGAATATGTATCTTCTGTGCCTATGGAATTTAAGAGGTCGTCCATAATTTCGGCGAATGGCATTTCTTTTTTCTCTGAACGACGTATCGCTCGATAGAAGTCAATCGCTCTATGACGTATAACTGTTTTAATAGCACAATCGAATTGATGACAGGTTTTTTCTTGTAGTTCTGACGGTTTTATTTTCCTCACCTCCTTTCGCTAGTCGAAAAGAGGTGTCTGCCCCTTTTCATATATACCGCGTTGAAAGTGGGGTACAGCGTAACCAAAATCAAAAAAAACTTAAAAAATTTTTTTCTGGCATGAAAAAAGCCCGCACAAAACATATAGTCTGTACGAGCCTTTGAAACTGTATTGTATTTAGTTCTTATAACAATGCCGTTAGGGTCAAATTGATTGTGTCGAGGTATATCTAAAATATTCCATAATGACAGCTCCTTTACGGCACTATTCTTGTTTATTCAGACAGAAAAGAAATTGCACCGTTTTTAATTTCTAAGATTTCGTCGGCTTCTTCTGCCAAATGCTTACTGTGTGTAACCACAACAACACATTTTCCTAATTCATGTGCAGTCTTTTTCAGCAAAGCAATGATTTCATCAGCGGTAGTTTCATCAAGATTTCCCGTCGGTTCATCTGCCAAAAGTACATGAGCGTCGCTGGCTAAAGCTCTTGCAATCGCCACACGCTGTTGTTGTCCACCAGATAGTTGCAATACATTTCTCTGCCAGTATTCTTTTCCAATGCCGACTTCTTCCAATAATTTTTCAGCATTTCCACTACCACCTAATTTGACATTTTCAACCGTTGTCAAATAATCAATCAGATTATAATTTTGAAATACCAATGAGATATTATGCTTTCTGTGGTAATTCAGCCCTTTTTTTGTAATGTCCTCGCCATTGCAAAGTACAGTCCCTTTTACCGCTGTGTCTAAGCCTGCTAACAACGATAAGAGTGTTGTTTTTCCTGCACCACTCGGACCGACAATGGTATAGAAGATACCCTCCTCGAAAGTAGCAGATACATTATTCAAAATGGTTTTATCTTTTTTTGTTTTGTAAGCATAGCTTACATTCTTTACTTCTAACATTTTCGTCGTCCTCCTAACTCATTTCCGATAAAATATCTTTCGGGTTTCTCTTTAGTATTACAATTCCAGATACCAGAACAGAAGCCGTTATCAACACAAGAACACTTACACCGTCCAGTAGATACATTTCTGGTGTAACCTCTACGCTGATACTCTGCACGTCCTGCTTTGGTGCAACGTATTCTGTGGATACTTTTCCCTCATTATTCTTTTCTTCCTCCTGCATTTGCTGAACCTGCTGTGATACCAGATAATTTGCAGTTGCTTTGGAAACGGCAGGAGCGACAGCAAAGGATAACATAAGGGAAAGAACAGCAATCATAATCGCTTCGCTCCAAATTTGTCCGATAATTCTAAATTTCGGAACACCGAGAGATAAGAAAATACCGACTTCCTGCACCCGATTTTTCAACCAGAAAAGAAATACTAAAACAAGGATAACAAAACTTGCAACAGAGATTACCAATATCATCATTTCGCTTACTTTTGCTAAATCATTGAAGTTTGAGGACATGGTTTCGGAATTTCCGTTATTGTCAATCAAATCATATTGCTCCCAATTGATGTCTACTTTTTGCAGATTTTCTTTTACTTCGTCGTAAGCTTCCACATCTTCCACTTTGAAATAGGCTCTTTCATATAATGGACTTGTTTCACCCTCTGCCTTTTCTGGAAATCTCAAATCTGTAAATATTACATTTTCCGAACGGTAAGTATCTCCCTGCATAAGTGGGGACATCTTTTGATCCACTTGATAAATTCCAACAATCTCAGCTTCTGATACCTTTGAATTTTCAGTATCGTGGTAATCATTAAAAGAAATCTTATCGCCGATTTTCAGATTATTTTGCTTTGCCAGTTCCTCTGAAATGACACACATATCTTTATCCTCTGGGGTTATCATTCGTCCCTCTTTGATATGCAGGTTTCCAGATAAAACATTTCTGTCTAGTTTCATATCTTTGTTTCCAATTAAACTTACACCGCCAACATCTGCATTCTGGTCTACATCTTTATCTTCAATCCTTTTGAAATTTACAGGGTTTACGGGAGTTGTTACTGTTGTAATATTGTAATCAGCAATTCCTTTTGCTTTTGCCAATTTCTCAATGTCTTTTATATCTAAGCTTTCAAATTCATTTGTTGTCCAGCCTGTCCAAGTCTCCACACCATTGATAATCTCTTTTTCCTGATGGTAGCCACCAAAACTACCTTCCTTATCATTACCAATCTTTTCTGAGTATTCACGAACTCGCTTTGTTCGGTACTCTGCATTTCTTTCTAAAAGAAAGCCTGCACCTATGGCTTGTCTGGTTTTGTCCTGCACCTCAATACTGGCATTTTTGCTCGCCACACCTGCAAGAAGCAAGGTACTGATTGCAAAAACAATCAACAATAAGAGAATACTTTTTACGGGCTTTCTGAACACAGAACGCCTTGCCAATCCAAAAAAATTCATGTACTATCCCTCCATTTTTGCTAATATATCTTTTGGGTTTGCTCGTAATATCGGAAGAATGGAACAGCACAATGCCACCAAAATAACTGCACCGCCTAAAAGGAACAACATTCCAATATCTTGTATCTGCAAAACCACTTTCAGATTTTCTGTTACTGTTTCTGAACCGGTAATGACGTTTTGCAAAACGCCCGAGAACAATTTACCAATGGCTGTTGCTCCTAAAACCGAAAGTGTAAATACACTGCCTGCTTCTAATAAAGTTTGCAGGAAAATTTCACTTTTTGTCTTGCCGAGGCTCATAAAGATTGCCACCTCTTTTTGCCTTGTCCGCATCCACATACATAACAGCAGGGAAACAACAACAGTACCAGTTACCAATGTAAGTACCAGCATAAGATTTGCCACCTTACTGATTTGCTCTAATGGAGCAGACATCTGTTGATAAAGGGTATCAGACGTGCTAAGTGCTACATCATTTCCGAATATTTTTTGCAGGCTGGTTTCCAGCACATCTAATTTTTCTGGTCTTTTTGAGTAAATGCAGATTTTTTCAAATTCAGCTTCTTTGAACAATTCTTTATAAGTGCTGTTGTCAATAAAGACTTGATTTTCTATTCGATTGACTGCCGTAGTTTCTGTTGGCTGGTCTTTTTCCACATTTCCTGCGGACATGAAAATTCCAATAATCTGAACAGATACTTTTGTTCCGTTTTCTGTACTTAGTTCAATCGTATCTCCAACCTTTAGCCCATTCTGATTTGCAAGGTTCGCATTGATAACAGCACCCTTTTTCTCACGCTTGATATAATCGCCAGAAGCTAAGCGGTACTGCATTTCTGAAAAAGGGCTGTCCTTTTCCAAATCATCATAGGAAAGCAGTGCTATTTTCAAATTTTCCTCATTCGTAGAAGTATTGAGCGTAACGGGAGCAAAATTATTCGGAAATACCTCTTGTCTACCAATGCGGTTGATAGACGAAACATCTTCTAGCGTTTCAATCTTGTTTACTTCATTCTCTGTTATCTTGCTGTCCTTACTTGTAATTTCAGCCACAATCTTAGAGTTTGTCTTTTCCTGCATGGCTTGTTTGGACTCATTTGTAGTCCTTAAAATCATGCTTGTACCTAAAATCATACTGTTTACAAGTATCAAAACAATCAACAGAAGAATGGTTTTCCCTTTTTTTCGCTGTAAATAGCGAAAACCAAGTTGATAAAACTTCATACTTCACACCTCTATTCCCAATGGGCTATGACAACCTTTGTTGCATTGAAATGATTTGTGTCTGCAAACTCTCCATAGAGATATACTTCAGATTGCTTTTTCACATCGGATATAGAACCCGTTGTTACATTTGTAACACCAGACTGTGCATTTACTGTGGCAATGACAAATTCACAATCTGGGTTATAGGTTACAGAAACAGCATTCTCTTTTTTTTCCATTCCCGGTGCTTCTATTTTTATCCCAGCTCCCCCCTCAATATCTTTTGCTTGATTTACCAAGCAACCATTGTCTGTAAATTCCAAAACACTTCCTATCAAATTAGCAGAATCTAATATGTCGTTTCCTTTATTTTCTGAAGAACCATTTGCATTTTCTTCATTCGTATTAGAATTGACAATAGGATTAGACGTATCTGGTTTCTCATCTGGACTTGCACCACACCCCGTCAATGCACAGATACATAATCCAACTGCTATGAATTTACTGATGTTTGTCTTTTTCATTTTTGTATTCCACCTTTCTTGTTCGATATGCCCCTATTGTAAAAGCAAACCATTCTAAAAATCCTGTAAAAAAGTAAGAAAATCATCATCATTTTTTAGAGGATTTTTACAGACTTTTCTGTTATACTGTCTATAATTTATATAGAAAAGGATTGATACATTATGAAAATACTTCTTCTGGAAGATGATTTAGAATTATGTAAAAATATAAAAAATTCGCTGGAAAAAGAAAACTATATGGTTGATTGTTGCAATGACGGGGAAACCGCTATGCTGTATGCCTTAAATACAGACTATGCTTATGACATTGCCATTGTAGACCGTATGCTACCGATTATTGACGGCTTAACAATCATAAAATCTATGCGTAGAAAAGGAATATCTATTCCTATCCTTATCATTACAGCCATGAGTACCCTTGATAATCGGGTGGAGGGTTTAGACGGCGGTGCTGATGATTACTTAGTAAAGCCATTTCATATCAAAGAATTGCTTGCAAGGGTTCGGGCATTGACAAGGCGACCTGCCAATATCCAGTTATCGTCTAAATTACAATATGGAGATTTAACTTTTGATAAAGACAGCCGAACCTTATCTACACCCGTCAATTCTATTTTATTAACTTCAAAGGCTGTCTCTTCTTAACATCTCCGAGCCCCCGAGACGG
>NZ_JACRWC010000099.1 GCF_014306095.1 Lentihominibacter faecis | reverse complement strand
GCAGTTCCTGTCCGATGCGCTCCTCCTCGCCAGTTTCCTCACTATGTGTCGTTTTTTTAGTTTCTTTTTTCGCCCCATATGGATCCAGCGCAATCGATACTTTCTTTTCGAACGTATTATTCTTCCCCTTGATCGTCACTTGAAAAGCTCCGTGTCCCACTTCCGCACCTTTCTCCGGGCGAACCATATAAATACCTCGCTCTGTCTGAACAAGATCGATCCCCCTGTTTGCAGCTGAAACCGCAAAATCTGTCAATATCAAAACAATTCCTATAACCCCTGTAATCAGGATCCTCTTCCGCGCTTTTTTCTCTAATCCTATTCTGTCCATTGCGCTCATACCTCGATTTCCGAAAGCTTCTCCATCAAGTACATCCCACATGCCACCCCCGCAAGAGCTCCAGTCATGATGATCCTGCCTCCTGCTGTTCGATACAAAGGTTCAATATATGAATATGAAAATACATTCATCATCAACAGCATGGCCAGTGGCATCATGGAAATGATCCTGCCTTCTGTTTTTTTCTGCGCAGTGATCACCTTGATCTCACGTTCAATAGCCATTTTATCTGACAGGATCTCCGATGTATGTCCAATGATTTTCTCAAGATCACCGCCCATGCTTCTGCAGGTTGCATATACCTGCACAAAATTATTGATATCTTCATTTTTACTGCGTGTTGCCAGGTCCTTTAGAAGCACCTTGTCGCTCTCTTTATTTTCTACCAGATTGATCCTCATGTAACGCAGCTCTTTCATGATAGGCTCCTTCGCTTCATACATTACAGCTAGATTCTGCTCCGCCTCTACTAGCGCTTCTCCCATTTGACGTCCGGCCGCAACTGATGCCGACAAGGAATAAAGCAGATCCTTGAACTGTACAGTCAGCAGATTCATCCTTCTTTCTGCAAGCTGTCTTTCCACAAGAGGCTGCAAAAAGTACACCAGGCATCCCGAAACTGCCGAAAGCAGTATACTGTGATAAAACAGATATACCACAAAAAAAACAGTTCCATATCCAGCAAAATAAAATATTCTTTTCTCCCTTCCTGTAAGCTCATATTTGGTATAGTCTTTTATCATGACGTCCGCCCTTCTTTCCAAGTATACGCCTGCGGAAGATGATGTCCTGAAATCATAAGTTTTTCCTGATTCTGCAACGTGTTTCCCGTTGCCCTCAGTGCTCCCGTGATTCCATCTTCTTCCGTCCTGTATTGAAACAGCGGATTCGTCGTGATCACTCCATCTTCCAGCCCTGACAATTCAGCAATTTCCATCACTTTACGGCTTCCATCCTGCATTCTGCTCACATGGATCATGATGTCGATCGCCTCTGTGATCTGATTGCGGATCGCATCTACCGGCACTTCCACTGCCTGCAGGAACATGGCTTCCAGACGTTTCAGCATGCCTTCTATACTATTGGCATGTCCTGTGCTGAGACTGCCGCTATGTCCAGTATTGAGTGCCTGGATCATATCCATCACCTCCTTTCCTCGAACTTCTCCAATTAAAATCCTGTCCGGTCTCATCCTCAAGCTGGCTTTTACCAGCTGAGCCATATCCACTTCCCCCTTTCCTTGTACATTTGCATTTCTGCATTCCAGTCTTACAATATTTTCTACCTGTCTGATCTGCAGTTCTGCAGAATCCTCGATCACGACCACTCGCTCCCCCGAAGGGACAAACTGTGCCAGCACATTGAGCATCGTCGTCTTTCCTGAGGATGTTCCCCCACAGATAAAACAGTTATAGCCTGCTTTCACCAGGACTTTTAAGTATGCTGCGGCTTCTTTTGTAATCGTTTCCTTTTCCACCAGATCTTCCATCGACATGATTTTTTCCGGGAATTTTCGGATAGTCAAGATCGGTCCGTTTAAGGCAATATTCTTATACACAGCATTTACTCTTGATCCGTCGGAAAGCCTCGCATCTACAATAGGATTCAGCTCATTGATCTCACGATGGACTCTTGCCGCGATCCTGCGAATCAGTTCTTCCAGATCTTCTGTGGAATCAAATGCTATCGGCAATCGTTCCAGCTTCCCATTTCGTTCTGCAAAAACATGATCCTTTCCATTCACCATAATTTCGGATATACTTTTATCCTCGATATATGGCTGCAAAATGTCCATTTCCTTTCGCAACGAATAAAAGAGCCTTTCGATCAGACGAATATTATGGTGATGACTGCAGGTTTCTGCTTTCGGACATGAGAAAACATAATTCTCGATTTTCTTCAATGCTTCCTGATCGTCCAGCGTTCCCTCACTATCTGTGATCTGCAAACGGACATCCATCATATACTGCTTTATTTCCTCTTCGCTATACGGAAATTTTTGCCCATACGCTTCTGAATACTTTTCCATACTTTCCATCTTCTTCCTTTCACGGTTATCATACACCTTCTTCCAGTCTTTGGCAACCTTTATCTTCTATTTTCTGTAAATATTTGCAAAACAAGCGCAAAAAAAGAAACATTTGACGATTCTCAAATGTTTCTTAAAACTCTACCGTTACGGAAATGTGCTATTCTTTATTAACCGGGATCAAAATTTTAGTTACATGCTCATTTTCATCCTTCACATCGACAGGCGAAATAATAAATTCTTCTGAAACCGGGCCACTGACTTTATAATTGTTCTGATTGATCCACTGCAATGCTTTGACATAGGTTTTGATAATATCATTATATGGACCAATATGAAAAATCGTGACTGCCATGAATCCGCCAAAATCGCGAACCTTGTCAGAGTCACATTCCTCTACCTGCATCCCGAATTCGATATCGCATGTCTTAGAGAGGAACTGATCCAGCAAATCGGTATGGTATGTTACAATAATAGGTCCGCTGGATTTTAAACCGTGCTCCCGTACTTCATCCCCGATGCCTGCCCAGCGATCCAGGGAAACTTCTTCATTATGATAAGCTTTCATTACTTTTCTGGAGTAGTAAATGTGGATTTTCGGAACCTTCTCGATTTTTATCTCATCAGGGAGAGATCCTGATGCCAGCCTTGGATCATCACGCATACTTATGATCTCGCTGCCTTCCTCCAGCCTGCGAAGAAGAACTTCTCCCTCTCTTTGGGAACGTTCCAGTTCTACGATTTCTTTATGGATATCATCCAACCGTTCCGTAACGCTACCCTTCATAACATCCAGATTATTTGTGGATACGATTTCTTTTATTTCCTTTAAACCGATTCCCAGACAGCGCAGTTTTCTAATAATCAAAATATTAACCATCTGATCCTTGCTGTAATACCGGTATTTGCTTCCTTCTTTTCGGATTTCAGGTACCACAAGAGAAATCTCATCATAGTAACGCAATGTTCTTATCGAAATGTTACAAGTAGAAGCCACTTCACCGATGGAATAATAGTCTGTGCGATTCATCCGTCCCTCCAAAATTCATATAAAATACCGTCATTTTGTTATTATACCACGAATTTCTGCAGAATAAAGAAAAAAATTAAAAAAGAAGAGGATCTTGCGATCCTCTTCCATGGTTTTTACAAAAGTTTTTTATATTCTATTTGTAAGTTTCGAATACAAACTGAACGATTGTGCAGAGCTTCGGTTCAGGCAGTACGTCGATAGAGCTTGGGAATTCCGGATTTTCAGGAAGGTCGATGTACTTGTAGTTTCTTACTTCTACAACAATCTTGTCTCCGATCACCTTGTTGACTCTTGCGTGATATTCGAGGTAGTCACCAGCGAAGCATGGTTCATACAGTCTTACCTTTTCAACCTTAGTGATGTGACCAGTGTTTCCAAATTCTCTAGCCATCAGTCTCTTAGCAGTGTCTTCCATCAGAGTGATATTTCTAGCTCCGTTTACTACGCCACCAAGATAGAATACGTCTCTGTCGGACATTCTGTAACGGAATGTGATATCTTCCGGATGGTCTTTATCAAATCCAACTTCTGGGAAGTCTTCATTGTCAGCCCAAGGTTCAGCAACTGTTCCATCAGGCTGTTCGCCTCTCTGCAGGTGCTTTTTAACAACCAGTCTTACGTTACCAGCACTGCACAGTACCGGTTCGTCAAACCATACCATTTCGCCTGGCAGGCAGTCTTCCTTAGCTTTTCCTTCTCTGTAAGCAGGAGTAGCCAGTTTGAATACTTCGATATGGCAGTCTCTGGATGTGTTTCCGATATGAGTCAGAGTAGCTTTGTACTCCATCATATCTCCTACATATACGTCTTTGTAAACTTCAACTCCGGTATAACCCAGGCAGAGGGATTCATCACCGTCAACGAGGATCATTTCTTCTGTCTCAACGTCTCCGATAAAATCGAACTGTCTTCCTACAGGCACGATACCATCAGGATTGTTAGCATCTGCCGTTGTCATAGTGTAGCTTAAGTACGATACTTTTCTCATTTCTGTATTCCTCCCTTTTAAAAATACTTTTCAATGATATAAAAGTTTTTTATAATACGCCTTCTTCAATGAGAGCCTTTTCTTCTTCTTCAGACAGGCCGAATACTTCACGGTTATGCTGTCCTACTAATGGAGGTGCAGTCTCAACTTCTCCCGGTGTTTCGGAAAGCTTGATAACGCATCCCTGGAAGTACATATCTCCCACTGTCGGATGTTCGCAGTGTACCATCATGTCTCTTGCCTGAATGTGCGGATGCTCGATAGCTTCCTTAACGTTCAGAACCGGACCGCATGGAATACCAGCTTCATCCATGATATCTTCAATTTCACTCTTAGTATAGTCTGCACACCATTCCCTGATCAGGTTCTGCAGATCTGGAATATAGTTGTCACATCTGGAAACGTTATCTTTATATCTCTCGTCTTCCAGCAGTTCCTGATGTCCAATGATATTTGCAAACTTGTTGAACAGCTTGTCGTTACCAACACCTAAAGCTACGAAACCATCTTTACATGCATATACATCGAATGGTGCGATAGACGGGTCAACGTTTCCGTTTCTTTCCGGAATGAATCCGCCCATTGTGTAGTTAACGATAGCGTTTTCCAGTAAGCTGAAGATTACGTCGAACATCGATACATCGATGTGCTGTCCTTCTCCAGTTTTTTCTCTGTGATACAGAGCCATGCCAACACCAACCATCAGGTAGATACCAGCAACGTGGTCTGCAACAGACGGTCCAACCTTAACCGGATCATTTTCTTTAAATCCTGTCAGGTTCAGCATACCGCCCATAGCCTGTGCTACGATATCATAGCAAGGTCTGTGTGTTATTGGTCCATACTGACCAAATCCGGAACCGGATGCGTAAATAATATTAGGATTGATTTTTTTGATTGTATCATAATCGATCTTCAGACGCTCAGTTACGCCGCCTCTGTAGTTTTCGACCAGGACATCTGCATCCTTAACCAGTTCATAGAACATTTCAAGTCCCTTTTCAGACTTTAAATTCAGGGTGCATCCCTTCTTGTTACGGTTTACAAATCCATAGAATCCGGATTCGCCGGACTTTTCATCAATCGGTCCCCAGGAACGAGACTGTTCTCCGCCAACCGGCTCGATTTTAATGACATCTGCACCGTAATCTCCTAAAAACATTGTACAGAACGGACCATTCAGTGCTGTAGTAAGGTCAACTACTTTCAAACCCTCAAAAACTTTTCCCATGTTTCAATTTCCTCCATTGCCTTTTCCATGTTAATTTTTTAACTGTCTCTGCTTACTATATTATATACAGTAAGCAGAGAGTCAATTAAATCTTACTTTAGAAAAACTAAATTCTGTCTAAAACACACGCATACCATTCCGTAGCGTTATTGTTCGCTTATTTGGATTCTCTAGCTGCCTTGATTGCATCGATCATCAGTGGTACTACCTTGAAGAGGTCTCCAGTGATACCATAGTCAGCAATTTCGAAGATCGGAGCTGTCTCATCTTTGTTAACTGCAATGATCAGCTCGGAATCCTGCATTCCTGCCTTATGCTGGATCGCTCCGGAAATACCTAAAGCAACGTATACTTTCGGGTGTACTGTCTTACCAGTCTGTCCAACCTGGTGGTCAGCGGAAAGCCAGCCGGAGTCGATGGTAACTCTGGATCCGCCAACTACGCCGCCGCCAAAAGCGTCAGCCAGCTGACCAGCCAGTTCAATACCCTTCTGGATATCTTTACCGATACCACGACCTACAGATACGATAACATCTGCACCGATCAGGTCTACGATCTGCTTAGCTTCTTTTACAACGTCCAGTACCTGAGTCTTGATGTCATCCTTAGCCAGAGCTACAGGATACTTTTCAACAACACAAGCGTCTGCTCTTTCCTGAGAGAAAGGAGCCTTCTTCATAACGCCCGGACGAACTGTAGACATGCAAGGACGGAATCTCGGGCAAATGATTGTTGCCATCAGATGTCCACCGAAAGCAGGTCTTGTCATCTTCAGGTTAACGTCTTCCATATCAAACTTCGTATTGGAAAGATCCAGTGTGGAGGAAGTTTCCAGGAAGTTTACGTACTTATCCATATCGATATCGAGGTGAGTACAGTCAGCAGTCAGACCAGTGTTCAGTCTTGCTGCGCATCTAGGACCCAGGTCACGACCGATGTTGGAAGCTCCCAGCAGGATTACTTCCGGTTTTAAATCCATAGCTGCATCACAGATCACCTTTGTGTATGCATCTGTTGTGTATACTTCCAGTTCAGGATCATCGCATACGATTACTTTATCAGCACCGTATCCGCCCAGTTCCTTTGCCAGTCCTTCTACGTTATGTCCGAGCAGGATACCTACCAGCTGAGAACCTCTTTCATCGGCTAACTTTCTGCCTTCAGAAATCAGCTCGAAGTCAGTGTTCATCAGTTCGCCGTTTCTCTGTTCGCAAAATACCCAAATATCTTTAAAAGCATTTATATCTGCACTATTGAAAGCCATTGTTCTCTCCTTTCCTTAAATAACATGTTTCTCTAATAAAATGTTTGCCAGTGTTTCAGCAGTGTTCTTGTCAGCTCCTTCAAGCATAGTTCCAACACCCTTCTGTGGAGGTGTGAAGGACTTGAAGATGTTTGTCGGAGATCCCTTCAGACCGATCTTATCCAGTTCGATCAGCGGTTCGTCCTTCAGAGCTTCGAAGTCGAGAACAAGATATGGCTTTTCGTAGCAGTGGTTGATACCATTGAGAGTCATGTATCTTGCCTTGCTGTCCTGATCGCTGATGCATGTGATCAGGCAAGGAGTCTGTACCTTGATCTTCATGTATCCGTCTTCCAGCATACGCTTTACAGTAACTTCGTTTCCTTCTTTTACGATTTCTGCAGCATAGGAAATCTGCGGCAGTCCCAGCTTTTCAGCGATCTGCGGACCAACCTGAGCAGTATCTCCGTCGATAGCCTGTCTTCCGCAGAAGATCATATCTTCGTCAGAGTATCCAACGTGGTTGATTGCAGCGGAGATGATCTGGGAAGTAGCGAATGTATCGGATCCGCCGAACTCTCTTGCGGAGATCAGGATCGCATCGTCAGCACCCATTGCCAGCAGTTCTCTCAGCATTCCTTCTGCAGGAGGAGGTCCCATTGTTACGGCTGTAACCTGACATCCTGTATTATCTTTTAATACCAGCGCCTGTTCCATAGCGATCAGGTCATCCGGGTTGATGATCGTCTGCATGGAAGCTCTATTTAATGTTCCGTCCGGATTTACTGCTACAACACCGGAAGTATCCGGAACCTGTTTTACACAAACAAAAATTCTCATTCGAATACACTCCTTTCGACTACTTCATTACCGCTCTTGCAATTACAACTTTATGGATTTCTGAAGTTCCTTCATAGATTTCAGTCAGCTTAGCATCTCTGTACATACGTTCCAGAGGGTAATCCTTCATGTATCCATATCCACCGTGGATCTGCAGAGCCAGGTTCGTAACGAATCTTGCGTTTTCTGCAGCGTTCAGCTTGCACATAGCAGCTTCTTTTGAGAAAGGCTTTCCAGCATCAGCCAGATAAGATGCCTCGTAAACCAGTGCTTTTGCAGCTTCTGTCTTTGTTGCCATTTCAGCGATGTACCACTGCAGACCCTGCAGTACGCCGATTGGCTTGCCGAACTGTACACGTTCGCCCATGTACTTAACGGACATTTCAATTGCAGCTTCAGCAACACCGTTAGCCTGAGCACCAACGCCAACTCTTGCAGCGTCAAGAGCCATCATTGCGATTTTGAAGCCCTTGTTCTTTTTACCCAGCATGTTAGCAGCCGGAACTCTGCAGTCTTCGAATACCAGCTCAGCTGTTTCGGATCCTGCCAGACCCATCTTGTCTTCGATCTTACCGGAGGAGAATCCAGGCATTCCTTTTTCTACGATGAATGCGGACATACCTCTTGTTCCCAGCTTCGGTTCTGTCATAGCGAAGATAACCAGAACTCCAGCACGAGCACCACCAGTGATGAAGCACTTTGTTCCGTTTAAGATATATTCATCTGTAGCTTCGTCATATACTGCAACAGTCTTAACGCCTGCAGCGTCAGATCCTGCGTTTGGTTCTGTCAGTGCGAATGCACCCAGTTCACCGCCCTTAGTCAGTCTCGGCAGATATTTTTCCTTCTGTTCTTTCGTACCGAAGTCTAAGATAGCGTGCGGTGCGATGAGGTGAATGGAAAGAGTTGCTGCGGAAGACATACACTTCTTAGCGAATTCAGAAACAGCGATAACCTTTTCCAGCATACCGCCACCGGATCCACCAAACTCTTCCGGAACTCCGATTCCTGTAAAGCCAACTTTGGCCATTTTTGCGAAATTTTCAGTTGGAAATCTGTGTTCAGCGTCAATTTCCGCTGCTACCGGCTCCAGTTCTTCTTCTGCGAACTGTGCTGCCAGCTTTTTTAACATTTCCTGTTCTTTAGTTAACGAAAAGTCCATATTTTTCATCCTTTCTTTAAATATTGTACGAAAAAGCATTTTCATTCAATAATAGTTATAACTCCTATAGTCGCTGTAAAGTCAAGCTGGATTCCTTTTTTTATCGTTACATATTTCACATTTCACCGAAAAAGCCTACCCTAACGTTAGTGTTGTTGTGACGAGCCATTTTTTCCTCTGAACACGGTATATTCCCCGAAAATCTCCCATTCCTATCAGAAACCCTAAAAAAGTGCAATTCCTTCTTCTTACAGTTTTTTCAGAAAAATTCCTCTATTTCCCGTTCCGCCACGTTACATTTTTCACCGTATTTTTTACAAAAAGTAACGATTTTCTTCACCTTGACTTTTTCCCAATTCCTAATATACTAAAATTGCACAAAGGGGGAATTTTTATGAAACATTCACAGCATACTGAATTGATTCACAATCATATGGCAATTCCATGGCATCATCTCTGCAAGGAAGAAAACCCGCCTATCACAGAAGCAGCACTGCCGGAAAAAGCCTCTATCATAGGGCGTACCGGTCTGATGCTGCTGTCCTGCGGCACGGGAGCATGGCGCGTTCGCAGCTCCATGAACACGCTGGCCAGAACTATGGGGATCACCTGCACCGCCGACGTCGGACTTGTCTCCATCGAATATACCTGCATTGATAAAACAGAAACATTTTCTCAGTCTCTCTGTCTGACGACCACCGGGGTCAATACTGCAAAACTCTCTGAACTGGAAAACTTCGTTCTGGACTTTCCTGCAAAGCATGCTTCAAAAACCAGCAAACACCTGCACAAGTTTCTAGACCATATCGAACAGCGTCCCGGTCATTATACACCGCCTGCCTTAGGACTGGCTTCCGCAGTAGCCTGCTGTGCCTTCACGTTCCTGCTGGGCGGAGGTCCTCTGGAAATGCTCTGTGCCTTTTTCGGCGCCGGGATCGGCAACTGGCTGCGTGCCACCCTGACAAAAAAAGGCTTTACACTGCTTCTCTGTGTTGCCAGCAGCGTAGCGCTGGCCTGTATGGGTTACGCTGCCCTTTTAAAAGGTCTGGAACTGGCCTTCCACGTTTCCAGCGCGCATCAGGCAGGATATATCTGCGCCATGCTGTTTATTATTCCCGGATTTCCGTTCATTACAAGCGGTATCGACCTGGCAAAACTCGATATGCGTTCCGGTCTGGAACGTCTCGCCTATTCGCTGATCATCGTTATCGTTGCTGCGCTGGTAGCCTGGGGGATGGCACTCCTGCTTCACCTGAAGCCATCGGATTTTCTACCTCTCGGTCTGTCCAATACCACAATGCTGCTGCTCCGCCTGGCGGCAAGCTTCTGCGGCGTATTCGGGTTTTCCATCATGTTCAACAGCCCCTATAAACTGGCGACCCTGGCCGGCGTCATCGGCGCCATCGCTAACACCCTCCGCCTGGAGCTTGTAGATCTGGCTTCCTGTCCTCCATCAATAGCCGCTTTCGCAGGAGCTCTTACCGCAGGTATGCTGGCATCTCTTTCAAAGGGCAAAATCGGATATTCTCGTATATCTATTACTGTTCCTGCTATCGTGATCATGGTTCCCGGATTATATCTGTACCGTGCTACATATAACATGGGGGTCGTCTCCCTCAGCAGCGGCGCATACTGGATGACAGAAGCTATGCTCATTATCCTAGCGCTTCCGCTGGGTTTGATCTTCGCCCGTATCCTCACTGATAGAACCTTTCGCCATTCCATCTAAGCTGATCCATATAGTATAAAATACGGCAAAAGCATATCCTGCCCTTGCCGTATTTTTAATTCTCGTTTATTCTGATCGTTTTTTATTTAAAGTGGAATGTCACGATCCCGCCTTTGTGGTCATAGCCTGTATCCCACAACCTTCCCAGATCCATCCAGTGGGCTTTGCCGTATGTTGCCGCCTTTATTTTAAAGGTATCCGCTGTTTCTTCATAGCCATTTACCAAAAACCAGTGCCATTGAAAAAAGTCGAATTCTTTATCTCTGTGTTTCAGCATCAGATATGCTACCGGGATTTCTTCATCGATGCTGGTCCGGATAGTATCACGTGCCGTTTCATAAGACTCGCTTCCTTCCAGTCCATTCAGATAAAGATCTGTGACATCGGTATCTTCCAGATACAGGTTCACCCCATCCATATAAGTCTGAAGATCTTTGATCCCGGTACGCCGCGGCTCCAGATACAGCTTGACCGACATAGCAAACCGTGAATAAGTCTGACGTGTCATTACTTTTTTCTCAGGGTTCTTAAAATGATAAAGATCATCTCTGTCCCTGTACAGCGAAAAATCAATGAACGCATCACAAGTTGTCAGTGCTGCGCAGCCACCCAGATGCATCCAGGGATCCATCATCCAGTTCTGGTTGCTTCCATATGATTTGCCCATTGTAAAATGAGGCAGCTCTACCTTTTTTATATTCAATGAATTTCTTTCCTTTCCATCAGCTTCACATATTCTTTGCACAAAATTTTATCAGATTTTCCTGCAAAGCACAAGAGAGACACCCGAAGCTTTTCCAAACTTCGGGTGTCTCTGCTCTTGTTTCTCTATCTAATCAAAGGCTACTTTTCACTTAAGTACTGATCGATGCTGGCCGCAGCTGTTTTCCCTGCACCCATAGCCAGAATAACCGTTGCTGCGCCTGTCACGGCATCTCCGCCTGCAAACACGCCTTCCCGACTGGTTGCCGCGCCTTCATCTGTACCGATTCCGCCGCGTTCGTTCGGTTCCAGTTTATCTGTTGTCTCTACGATCAGCTTGTTCAGCTTTGTACCGATCGCCATGATAACACAATCTACATCCAGTACGAAGTTAGATCCTTCAATGGCAACCGGACGTCTTCTTCCGGAAGCATCTGGCTCGCCCAGTTCCATCTTGACGCATTCCAGCCCTGTTACATAGCCATTCTCATCACCGATGACTTTGACTGGATTGCGAAGCAGCTGAAAGTCGATCCCTTCTTCGATAGCATGATGGATCTCTTCGGAACGTGCCGGGATCTCTTCCATAGACCGACGATATACGATGTATACATTCTCTGCACCCATACGTTTCGCACACCGTGCTGCATCCATGGCAACGTTTCCGCCACCGACTACCGCAATGTTTTTTGCTTTCTGAACCGGAGTATCGTACTCAGGGAGATATCCCTTCATCAGATTGATCCTCGTCAGATATTCATTGGCAGAGCATACACCCAGCAGATTCTCACCAGGAATATTCATAAAGGACGGAAGTCCTGCACCTGTTCCAACGAATACTGCCTTATATCCGTCATCCATAAGATCATCCACCGTCTCAGCTTTACCGATGATCGCATTAGTCACAAAAGTCACACCGCGTTTTTCCAGCTTTTCCACTTCTGCTGCTACGATGCTCTTCGGCAGACGAAATTCCGGAATACCGTAAGCCAGTACACCACCCGGTTTATGCAGGCTTTCAAAGACTGTTACATCATAGCCCTTTGCTGCCAGGTCACCGGCACATGCAAGTCCTGCCGGACCTGCTCCTACAACAGCCACCTTGGAGCCAGCAGGAAGTTCTGCAGCTTCGGAGTTTTCCGTTTCATCCTTTGCCGCATCTGCTTCCAGCTCTTCAGCATGAGCTGCATGCCAGTCTGCGACAAAGCGTTCCAAACGACCGATTCCAACCGGTTCGCCTTTTTTCCCACGTACGCAGTATTTCTCACACTGATTTTCCTGCGGGCAAACTCTACCGCATACACGCGGCAGAGAACTTGTCGCACTGATCACCTGATAAGCACCTTCAAAGTCGCCCTCTGTAATCTTTGCAATGAATTCCGGGATCCGGACCATGACCGGACATCCATGTGTACATGGCTTTTCCCGACAGTTGAGACAGCGCATCGCTTCGTTGATAGCCATCTGTGGAGTATATCCCTCTGAGACTTCTTCAAAATTATGATTTCTAATATCTGGTGCCTGTTCCGGCATCGGATTCTTCTTCACTTTCAGATTAATCATAATAACGTACACCTCCTGTCAGACGGCAGATATGTTTCGCATCTTCCTGTTCCTGATCTTTGTAGAATGAATTCCGCCGAATCAGTTCATCCCAGTCAACCAGGCTTCCGTCAAATTCCGGTCCATCAACACAGACAAACTTGTTCTCTCCACCGATGACACAGCGGCAGCCGCCACACATTCCCGTACCATCGATCATGTATGCGGTCAGGGATGCTACCGACGGGATCCCGTACTCTTCTGCGATCTTGCAAACAAATTTCATCATCACCGGAGGTCCCACTGCAACGATCTCATCGTATTCGTTTCCTGCTTCGATCAGTTCCTTCAGTTTATCCGTAGTAAAACCCTTTTCTCCATAGCTGCCATCATCTGTCGTCAGGAACAGACGATCCGTTCCCGCCTTGAACTCATCTTCCAGGATCACCATTTCCTTGTTTTTAAATCCAGCGATCATATCCACATGGATACCTTCTTTATGCATACCGGTTGCCAGCGGATATGCCAGGGCATTACCTGTACCGCCGCCAACTACAGCAACGCGCTTAAGACCTTCCATATGCGTAGGCTTGCCGAGAGGTCCCACTACATCCAGCAGGTAGTCTCCTTCCTCCAGCTGATCCATCAGCATAGTTGTTCTTCCAACTGCTGCATAAATCAAATCGATCGTTCCTTTTTCTGCATCATGTCCTGCCATCGTAAGGGGGATCCTCTCTCCATACTCATCGGTACGCAGGATGATAAACTGTCCCGGTCTGGCTTTTTTAGCCACCAGCGGTGCATCGATCACAAGCCATGTCATCGTAGGATTTAAACGTCTTTTGCTCAAAATCTTAAACATCTATGTACACCCCCTTCTCTATACTTCATCGAGACTTTTCTGTTGTCTCTTGAGTTTTCTGTATCTTCCCAGAGCCTCTTCTTCTGCGATATGGAACAATTTTTCTGCACGCTCCTCATTTTTCAGCTTCAGGGAACTGTAACGAACTTCATTCATGATAAAGTCATTATAGCTTTCTGTTGGAGGCGCACTGTCAACGCTGAGCGGATTCTTCTTCTCTGCAACCAGAGCCGGGTTGTATCTCAGCAGATTCCAGTATCCAGCTCTTACTGCCTTTTTCATTTCCTGCATAGCGTGGCTCATACCACCCTTTACGCCATGGTTGATGCAAGGTGCATATGCGATGATCAGGGATGGTCCATCGTAGCTTTCTGCTTCACGCATTGCCTTAAGCGTCTGTGCAGGGTTTGCACCCATTGCGACCTGAGCTACATAAACGTAACCGTAAGCCATAACTATTTCAGCCAGATCCTTTTTCTTGATCCGCTTTCCGCCTGCCGCAAACTGTGCTACCGCACCTGTCGGAGTAGACTTGGATGCCTGACCGCCTGTATTGGAATATACTTCCGTATCGAACACCAGTACATTTACATTTTCACCCGATGCCAGCACGTGATCAAGGCCGCCGTAACCGATATCGTAAGCCCATCCGTCTCCACCAAATATCCACATGGACGGTTTCGCCAGCATATCTTTGTGATCTACTACGTATTTTGCATCCTCTGATGTTTCTGCAAAGCCTTCACAGGCAGCTGCCAGCTTTTCTCCCGCTTCCGCGGAGCCCTTTGCATCATCCATCGCTGCAAGCCATGCTTTTGCAGCATCACTGCAAACCCCAGACTCAGCTAAACGCTGTGCGCAGGACTTAAGTTCCTGACGTCTGGCCTTAACTGCGATAGTCATGCCATATCCGAATTCAGCATTATCTTCAAACAGGGAGTTAGACCATGCCGGACCTTTTCCTTCTTTGTTCACAGTATACGGTGTGCTCGGCGCACTGCAGCCCCAAATCGAGGAGCAGCCCGTCGCATTAGCGATAAACATCCGATCGCCAAACAACTGTGTTACCAGCTTTGCATAAGGAGTTTCGCCGCATCCCGGACAAGCACCGGAGAACTCGAGCAGAGGCTGACGGAACTGAGATCCGCGAACGGAATCCGGCTGTGCTAAAGCCTTATCTTCCTCTGTATTAGCAAAGAGATAATCATATCCAGCCTGTGCCTGATCCATATGATCTTCTGCCAGAACCATTTCCAGAGCTTTGTTTCTTGCCGGACAAACTTCTACACAGGAACCGCATCCAGTACAGTCATAAGCGGAAACGGCGATCGTAAAGCGCTTGGTGTTATCGCCCTTAAGAGGTACGCTTGCTGCACCAGCTTCTTCCGCCTGCTGCTCTGTAACAGCGAACGGACGGATAACAGCGTGCGGACAAACGTAGGAGCACCAGTTGCACTGCATACACTTGTCTGGATCCCACTTCGGAATATCTACTGCGATACCGCGCTTTTCATATGCAGCAGTACCAGATGGAATCGATCCATTCGCATTATCTACGAAGACCGAAACCGGAACGGCGTCGCCTTCCATCGCATTAGTTGGTTTCAAAATCTTATTGATGTAATTCGTCTGTACTTCATTGCGTCCTTCCGCAGCAGGAACTGTAAATTCACCCGTTGCATCAGCCCATGAAGCCGGTACATCCACTTTATGTACACTTTTTACTCCGGCATCGACTGCGTCGCAGTTCATATTAACGATCCGCTCGCCCTTTCTGCCGTAAGTTTTCTTGATTGCAGCCTTCATATGCTGAACAGCATCTTCGATCGGAAGAATATTGATCAGCTTGAAGAAAGCAGCCTGCAAAACAGTATTGGTGCGTCCACGCAGACCCAGACTTCTGGCAATAGATACTGCATCGCAAGTGTAGAACTGGATATTATTCTGCGCAATAAACCGTTTTACATTGTCCGGAAGCTTTTCATCCAGCTGGTCATCACTCCAGGAACAGTTGAGCAGGAAAGTTCCACCCGGCTTTACATCTTCTACCATCTTATATTTATGGAGATAAGACGGATTGTGACATGCTACGAAATCTGCCTGTTTTACATAGTAGGAAGACTTGATTTCCTCATCTCCGAACCGCAGGTGGCTGATAGTGATACCACCGGATTTTTTCGAGTCGTACTGGAAGTACGCCTGTGCATATTTATCCGTATTGTCACCGATGATCTTGACACTGTTCTTATTCGCACCAACAGTACCGTCAGATCCCAGTCCCCAGAATTTGCAGGAAACCTGGCTTGCAGGTTCGCTGTACGGCATCTCGCTTGGAGGAAGCGAAAGTCCTGTTACGTCATCTGTAATAGAAATAGTGAATTCCTTCTTCGGATGATCGGACCAGAGATTTTCATAAACTGCCAGCAGATCCTGTGGCTGTGTATCTTTCGAGCCCAGTCCGTAACGGCCTCCCGTTACCAGAACGTCGTTGAATTTGCTGTCCTTAATAGCTGCTGTAACATCAAGCAGAAGCGGTTCGCCCATAGAACCAGGTTCCTTGGTACGATCCAGCACTGCGATTCTCTTTACTGTGTCAGGCAGTGCTTCCAGGAAGTACTTTCTGGAAAACGGACGATACAGACGAACAACGACCAGACCGGTTTTCTTGCCGTTGGCATTTGCGTAATCGATAGCTTCTTCTATGGCATCGCATACAGACCCCATTGCTACAATGACTTCTTCTGCATCTTCAGCACCGTAATAGTTAAATGGTTTATAGTGCGGAGTTTTTCCCGTTTTTTCACTTACCATATCCATGTATTTCGCTACGATTTCTACGGTGTCATCATAGTTTTTATTACATGCTTCTCTATGCTGGAAAAAGGTTTCCGGCTGTTCTGCCGAACCCATGCTGTGCGGATGATTCGGGTTGAGCGCATTCTCACGGAAACGCTTTACTGCATCCCAGTCCACCATGCTCCGCAGTTCATCGTAATCCCACACGCTGATTTTCTGCTGTTCATGGCTGGTACGGAATCCGTCGAAGAAATGCATTACCGGCACCTTGCCTGCGATGGCAGAAAGGTGCGCAACAGCGCCCAGATCCATGACTTCCTGCACATCAGAGGAACAGAGCATTGCAAACCCTGTCTGTCTGCATGCCATAACATCGGAGTGATCTCCGAAAATAGAAAGTGCGTGTGTAGAAATCGCTCTCGCTGCAACGTGCATTACAGTTGGAGTTTCCTCTGCCGCCAGTTTGTACATATTCGGGATCATCAGAAGGAGTCCCTGGGAAGCGGTAAATGTACTGGTGTACGCACCCGCAGTAATCGCTCCGTGTACTGCTCCTGCAGCACCGCCTTCTGACTGCATCTCTACTACTTTAACTTCTTCGCCAAAGATATTTTTCTTTTCTTTGCTTGCCCATTCATCTACATTTTCCGCCATAACAGAAGATGGAGTGATCGGATAAATGGCTGCCACTTCGGAAAAAGCATAGGCAACATGTGCTGCAGCCGTGTTGCCATCCATGGTTTTCTTTGCTCTCATGATCTTATCCCCTTTCTTCCATATCTAATTTCATTGCTTCCTGCTGGAGATAAATGTATTCCGGAACAACGCGTTCCTGAATCAGTCCTCTGGAACATACATAGGTACAGATTCCACAGTTCTGACATTTCTTATGATCGATCACAGGGTGTCCGTCTGTCATTG
Organism: Lentihominibacter faecis; assembly: GCF_014306095.1. Lineage (GTDB taxonomy): Bacteria > Bacillota > Clostridia > Peptostreptococcales > Anaerovoracaceae > Lentihominibacter > Lentihominibacter faecis. The sequence continues at coordinate 1,600 of NZ_JACRWC010000099.1, read as the reverse complement.
TGATCGCATCACTTGGACAGTTGTCTGCACAGTCTCCACAACCTATGCAGCCCATACCGCACACTTCCATTCTCTTATCTGGTTCTGCCTCCGATTCACAGGCTGCCTGTTTTACACCGAGATATGGAACCATCTGGATCTTGCCTCTAGGACACGCACGGAAACAGTCTCCGCAGCCTACACACTTGGAGTCATCCACCTTTGCAACACCATATTCATTGGAAATCGCTCCATAACGGCAGGCTTTCACACAGTCACCCATACCGGTACAGCTATATGTACAAGCTCCGATTTCATCCAGATCGATTTTTCCGTCTGCAGCATCTTTTACGATATCACTGCATCTGGTGTATCCCAGATCTTCCAGCTTCTTATGTCCCCATGCACCTCCGGCGCATTTCACAAAAGCAACATCCTCTTTCAGCTTAGTAAGATCGTGCAGAGTATCTACAATGATCTTCTTTCTGCATTTTACAGTGCAGGTCACACAGCCTTCACATTTGCTGTAATCGATCTTCGCATATCTGCCATCGATTTTATCTCCTACCACCATCTCAATGGCATCGTTCGGGCATGCCAGTGCGCAGTCTCCACATCCGATACATCCATATCCGCAAGCCTGCAGAGTATCCTGTTCATTATCCTTGGATGAGCATGGAATGAAATTAGTTGCCTCTCTCGGTATCATCTCAATGATGTGCTGCGGACAAATATCTATGCAGGCCATGCAGCCTGTACATTTATCCCGATCGATCACAAGCTGACCGTCTTCCAGGTGCATCGCATCAAATTTACAGCGTTCGATACAACTTCCGATACCCATGCATCCCCACTGGCATTCACCATCCAGGAATCCACACTCTTTCGCCTTCTGGCAAGACTCCATTCCTTGGAATCTTTTCTTGCCGGCAGCATCCCCTGCACATTTCAAGAATGCCACCTGGTCACAGGCCTCAACAGGTTCTCTGCCCAGTTCTTCTGAAATGCTGCGAACAGCATCAGAATCACAGGCCGGACATAATGCTGCAGATTTCCCCTCTGCGATCGCCTGGGCACAGGCTTCACAGGTCGGATATCCGCATCCGCCAAATCCACCGCAGTCTACACCTGGCAGAAGCGAAAGGATTCGAAGAGCTGTTCCTTTTACCTTACTCATTTCCTTACCTCCAATCATATTTGAAACAAGAGAACTATTTTATTTACAGTACTCGGTATAATTAATAATGTATGATGTATACAGTATTCTCTACACTTTAAAAAAATTTTTCCTTTCACCCGTATTCTAACACCCAGGGTCTTGTCTTTCAACACTAGATTTTTTGAAATTTTGTTTTTTTTCAGACACATGCCGATTTTTCCTATCCAACGGCTACTTGGAAGCGTTATTTTGCAAAAAGACCTCGCATCTCAATGTTTTGCGAGGTCTTGTTTTTCCTATTTGTCTTTTAGTATTCCACCCTTGATCAGGGAGTCCGCCATACGCTGACTCCCCAGCACCCAGATGATATCTCCCTTTTGGATCATTGTTTCAACATCCGGGTTTGGAATCGGAAGGTTATCTCTCTCGATCCCGATCACTGTTCCACGATATCGTTCACGG
>NZ_JACRWC010000046.1 GCF_014306095.1 Lentihominibacter faecis | reverse complement strand
CAGTACGACCGCCACGGCCGTGGATGTGTTGTACAGCCCCGAGATCTCCCGATTGGTATAGCCCAGGATCTTGATGATGGAAATCGCCCGCGAGTTGCGTTCCAGCACCACCTTGGACAGCACGTAGAGCACCAGCGCGAAAGTCACGACAGCAAATCCGCCGAACATGTAGAACACCACGCCCATGGACTGTTCCAGCTGCGCCGTGGTATTTTGCAGATCCTTTTTTGTGAAGACGTTCTCAATATCGTCATCATCGATATCCTTGATCTTCGTATTGCTGAAATAACCGGTAAAGTAATCATCACCGTAATCAAACAGGTCGTTGCACCGATCGATATCCATGAAGATCGCCAGTCCCGCCGGATACTCCACCGTGCCGACGACTTTAAAAGTATAGGTCTTGTTGGCGTATTTATCATCAAGCTCCAGCTTCTCACCCTTCTGGATACCTGTCTTGTCTGCAAATGCCGAAGACACCAGGATCCGGTATTCATCCGGCTTTTTCAGATCCGCTTTTGCATTGTCAATATACGATGAACTTTCCTGAATGCCGTACACCGACATGTCCTCATCGATGGCGCCCTTGTATTTCAGCGTATTGATAGTGTACTTTTCGGCTCCGTCCGTGTCGGTCTGTACCGTATCCTTCAGCACATACTGATATTTACAGATCTGATGATCCAGCACCTCACCTTTATAATGCTCCAGCAAAGGTGTAAACATAAGACCGAACATGAGCAGCAGATTGGCAAATAAAATGCCAACTAACAATACAAGATAACTGCCCTTGTTCTGCAAAATCACCCGCAAACGAAATCTGTTAAGAAACCGAATATTCGGCAGGCGTACAGCCCGGCCCTTCTTTTCCTTTGCAGTCTGCCCTCTCAGGAATGCCAGCGGCGAAAGCTTGAGCTTTTTATAAAGTGCCAGGAAATTGATCAGGATCATGATGATTTCCGGCCCCAAGGTAGACAGCAGAAAAGCTTCCGGATTCCACAGTGTCTTGTAAGTCGGCAAAGAGTAGCTTCCATAGTAGAGCGTCGCCACGGTGTTTTTGAAGAAAGAATATCCCAGGATGTTGCCGATCACGCAGGCAATCAGCGTGATGATCACCGGCAAAGTCATATAATGGCGGATCAGCTCGGCTCTGGTATAGCCGGATGCCCGCAGCGTTCCAATGACCGTCGCCTCTTTTTCGATGGTATTCAGGGTCGTCACCGCGAAGACAAATGCCAGGATCGCCGTGATGATGTACATAAACCAAATGACCATCTGCTTATCGCCGCCCAGGTCGTTTCCAGAGAAATGGATGGCCTGATTATCTGCTTCCTGCAGGAAATCCTTCACTTCGTTGTCAGTGAAAAAAGCTTCTTTCACCAGCTTTGACAACAGGTCATCCGACTTGTCACGCCTGGTTTGCTCGCTCATGCCCTGCTTTTCCCACTTCCAGGCGTAATTATAATGGAGGCTGCGGGTCTGGGTACTCCCGTCATCCAGCTTCTTTAAATTCTCCGCCATAGCGTCGAATCCGCCTTTTGTCACAGCTGCTACGGTAAAGGTCTGCGCGTCGAACATGAGATCCGAGTTATCCTCAAAAAGAGCGCTGTAATCCGAAAATGCTACCAGTCCGCAGACCTTCCACGATGTTCCGTTGAGCTGGATAGAGTCTCCCACCTTTATATCGTTGTTTTCTGCAAAGAGCCTGTCGATGGTGATCTCGTCGTCTGCCTTGGCCATTCTTCCCGACAGCACGCTGATCTTATTGACCTTGCTGCGGTTTGCGTAGATCCGATAAGTGTTGTCGTCCGTCGCCTTTTCTTCTATGTACGGCTGCGAATACAGCTTGACGTGTTCGTCATCCTGCAAAGTTTTGATCAGGTCTTTGTTCGCCTTTTCCTTGAGGATGAAATGACCGTCTTCGATATTGTATTTTTTAAAGCTCTGATCGTAGGCAGTCTTCATGCTAGTGCCTGCCACTAAAAATCCGGAAATAAATCCGATAGAAAGGACCATGAACAGGAAGATCGCAATATATTTGCCGAGATCCTGCCGCAGTTCCCGCTTATATCGTTTGTGCAAAGGGTTCTTCATAGATCGTCTCACCTACCATTCCAGCTGCATTGCCGGGATCTTGTGGTCGTTGTAGACCTGACTCCGGATCTGTCCGTCACGCAGGGAAACCACCTGATCTGCCATATGCTTTATGGCATCATTGTGAGTCACGATGATGATGGTGTTCTGATATTTGCTGTTGACCTGTTCGATCAGTTCCAGGATCTCCTTGGAGGTTTTATAATCCAAAGCCCCTGTTGGCTCATCACAAAGAAGAACGTCAGGATTCTTGACGATGGCTCTGCCGATAGCCGTTCTCTGCTGCTGACCGCCGGAAATCTGATTGGGCAGCTTGTCTTTATGATCCCAAAGTCCCAGCACGTGAAGCAGTTCATCCACATCCAGCGGCGCATCACTGAGATACGCTCCCACCTCGATGTTTTCCTTCACTGTGAGGTTCGCGATAAGGTTGTATTGCTGGAATACGTATCCCAGATGTTTTCTGCGATACAGGGACAGCTTCTTTTCGTTCATGTCTTCGATCTTCTCTTTCGCTATGGCGACGCTGCCGCTGTCCGGGCCGTCGATGCCGCCGATGATATTGAGAAGAGTGGATTTGCCGCTCCCTGATGGTCCCAGGAGCACGCAGAGTTTTCCTTTTTCTACGGTCAGATCGATGCCGCGAAGGACTTCTACACGGGTATCTCCCTGGCCAAAGGATTTTTTCACTTGATTCACTTCCAGAAATGCCATGATTCTTCTTCCTTTCTTCGCTCGCATACTCGAAACACTTGCCGCAGATGTGGCAAGTGTTTCGAGCGTTTTCATTGGTCTGAGTTGGTGTTCACCTTTTTGTTGAGGTATAAGGTTTTAAAGGTTTTATTTGTCGTTTATGATTTCACTTTTACTCTTTTATGTCTATCGTTTCTCCGGTATGGCTTGCACCGAAGATTCTGTGTCGTTTGTTTTGTGTAACTTCGTTAGTTTTGACTAACGGTTCTGCCTATATAAACCCGGTACGGAAACCGCACCGGGTTATTTCCTATATAGGCGGAAATGAGGTAAGGTTTTGTTTCACATGAGTAAAATAATTTATCAAGGAGGTTAGTATCACCTAACTCCATGATTATAATACTACAGCCACTGACCAATGTCAACTGGTTTTTTTGAAGTTTTTTGTTTTAATTTTTAGGGTTAGGGACGGGGGGTCGGGATGATGAATCCATAGCTTGGCGTTGCCGGCACGGGGATGAAAATTTACCGAAATTGATAATGGTTGCCAGCCCCGGTCCCCTGTGTTACAATATTTCTTGCGTAGAGTAGGTATTGTGCGTGAAGTGTCATAAGATGGGATGTTGCTTATGAACGAAAGCTTTGCTGCGGTGCAATATCGCGTCCGCTACTACACTCAGGGATTTACTATACTCCTGTTCTTTTTGTGTAGTTCAATCTACGACAAATAAAGAAAGGAGTTTTTTAATGGAACAAAAGTCTAATACCAAGCGTCTCGTGGTTCTGGCGTTTCTTATCGCACTGGAGATCATACTCACCAGGTTCTGCTCGATCCAGACACCGATCGTGCGGATCGGATTCGGATTTCTGCCGGTTGCTATGATGGGGATTTTATACGGACCGCTCTGGGCCGGGATCGGATATGCTGCAGGCGATGTGCTGGGCATGCTGATCTTCCCGTCAGCAGCTTACTTCCCGGGATTTACACTGACGGCGTTTTTGACAGGAATGATATTCGGGTTTTTCCTCAAGGGAAAAGAGATCACCTGGAAAAGCGTGCTGCCTGCCAGCCTGCTCGTGATCCTGGGATGCAATCTGTGTCTGGATACGTTATGGCTTTCTATTTTGATGGGTGATGGATATCTGGCGCTGCTTCCTGCCCGCATCTTAAAATGCGTGTTGATGCTGCCCATCCATCTGATTTTGATCCCGTTCGTATGGAACCGCATCGTATCGAAGATACCGTTTGCCGGACAGATGACGGCGTAGAGAAAAAACAGCTCCGAAAGTTCCCGTTTAAGGTTCTCTTCGAAGCTGTTTTATTTTTTACTTATATTGTCTCCTGCTCCGGCAAAAGATTTTTCATGCTGTTCAACGTGATTCCCAGCGTGGAGATGTTGTGGAACATAGCCGATGTTGTCGGCGGGATGAGCCCAAACACGCCTGCACCAATGAGTCCAGAGTTGATGCCTACGATGGAGCGGTAGTTGGAGTCGATCCGCTTCATGAGACGGTTACTGAGCTTCTTGAGTGTCACCAGTTCATACAGGTTATCTGCGCCAATGGTGATGTCGGCAATTTCACGAGCCAGCTCTGCGCCATCACTGATAGCAATGCCAACATTCGCTGCCGAAAGAGCCGGAGAATCGTTGATCCCGTCTCCGACCATAATGGTTTTGGCTCCGTTTTCCCGTTCTCTCTGAATGAAGCTGGCCTTGTCTTCCGGAAGCACTTCGGAATAGTATTCGTCCACACCAACACGCTTAGCGATGACTGCTGCAGTTCGTTCGCTGTCGCCCGTCATCATTACCACCTTGGTGATACCGGCTTCTTTCAGTTGTCTGATGACGTCTGCTGCTTCTTCACGCAAAGGATCTTCGATGCAGATCACAGCTACCAGCTTGCCGTCGATAGCCATATAAAGGTGAGAGTATCCTTCCGGCAGGTTTTCAAACTCTGCCTTAGCGGAATCGTCTACGATGCATTTTTCATCTTCAAAGATGAAGTGATAACTTCCGATCACGACCTTCCTGTCATCGATTTCAGAAGAAATACCGTGAGCGACGATATAATTCACCTTCGAGTGCATTTCATCATGTTCAAGACCCTTCTTTCGTGCAGCATCCACAACGGCTTTTGCCATGGAGTGCGGGAAGTGTTCTTCCAGGCATGCTGCGATCCGCAGCATTTCATCGTCGGATTCATCACTGAAGTTGACGATGGATCTTACGACCGGCATGGCTTTCGTCAGCGTTCCCGTCTTATCGAATACGATGGTCGTTGCTTCAGCGACAGCTTCCATGTACTTGCCGCCTTTGACCATGATGTCGTGTTCCCCGGCTTCTCTGATCGCAGAAAGCACCGTCACCGGCATAGCCAGTTTCAATGCACAGGAGAAATCGACCATCAGAACGGCCAGCGCCTTGGTAGCATTTCTGGTAAGAAGCCATACCAGTGCAGTTCCCAGCAATGTATACGGAACCAGTCTGTCCGCCAGATGTTCCGCCCGGCTCTCGGACGCTGATTTCAGTTTATCCGTTTCTTCGATCATGGATACGATCTTCTCGTATTTCGTAGATCCTCTCGTCTCTTTGACGCGGATGACAAGTTCCCCTTCTTCTACAACTGTTCCAGCGTATGCGTAACTGTCTGTGTCTTTTTTTACAGCAAGCGGTTCGCCTGTCATAGCTGACTGGTTTACCATCGCTTCTCCGGCACAAACGATGCCGTCGAACGGGATGACGTTACCCATATGCACGACTACAAGATCTCCTGTCTCTACTTCATCAGAAGGCACCAGCTTTTCACCTTCATCCTTCCTCACCCATACTTTTTCGGTATTGAGAGACATGCTACGCGCGAGATCGCCGACAGACTTCTTATGCGTCCAATCTTCCAGCAGTTCACCAACACCTAACAGGAACATGATCGATCCGGCCGTATTGAAGTTGCCTCGCAGGATAGAAACGGTAATAGCTGTCGCATCCAGTACAGGCACTTCGATCTTCCGGGCAGCCAGACACTTTACACCCATCCAGACATATCTTATCGCTCTGCAAAGAGTGATAGCGTTTCGAAGCGGCATCGGTAAAAAAATCTTGTTAAATAATCTTCTAAGGATCCGACCCGCCAGTTTTTCCTGAAATTCTGCATTGAGCTGTCTGCCGGAATTCTGCAAAACTTCCATCGGCACGTTGATTCTGTCATAGTCAAATGCAGACAGTGCATCGATCAATTCTTCTCTGCTGCAGTGGAAACAGATCACAGCATCTCCGGTGCGCTCGTATACCTTGACTGAGCTGACGCCATCCATCTTCTGTATCGCATAGTGCAGTATGTCCGCCTGTTCGAAGGTCATGCGACTCTGCTTCATATGGATACGCAGGCGTCCCTTGATTTCATGCTTGATCTGAAACTTCATTATGCATCAGCCTCGGTTTCTTCTGCAGCATCTTCGATTTCAGCTGCTTCTTTAGCTTCCTGTCTTTCTTCGTTGATCTGTTCTGCTTCTGCTACGATGTCCCCAACGTTTTCCTGGACGGTGCTTACCGTCTTCATAACACAGTCTTTCGCACGCATACCTGCTGCTGTGCAGTTGGTATATACCTTTTTCGCGTCATCACTTCCCAGGATCTTCAATCCTGCTGTTCCAAACAATACTCCTCCTACGAATGTTCCTACTGTCTTTAAATCGATCTTAGCCATAATAGATTCTCCTTTCATTTTTTATATTTTGATTTGTATTTCATAATTCTTTAACAATCTTAGAATAACGCACGATATCCCTGGAAGTCAAGGCTAACATCTGTAAGTTTTTGCTAACTTTTATGAGTCACGACTAACTTTGCCCCTTAAATATGGTTTGTTTCTATGAACTAACAACAGCTTTAGCGTTAATCGTCCTACCATTTTGCTACACTCATCCCACCAAAGGTAAGTCGGCACTAACCCTCTGCTCAACGAAAGCCCGGCGATCTGCCGGGCTTGCTGTCTCTATTTTCCTGTCTGTTTCGCAGGCAGTGTCATCTGCCCATCTATACTGCTACTACTCTACGATCCTTCTTACCGTCTGGATCGGTCCGCAATTTTTCGCGTTGGTCACGCAGATCCCCTTCTTTGAGCTGGATGCGTGAACGATCTTGCCTCCGCCGATGTAGATTCCTACATGGTGAGAGTACAGGATCAAATCTCCTGCTTTTGCTTCACTGTAGGATACGCCCTTGCCGACTTTTGCCTGACCCCAGGTCGTTCTCGGCAGGGAGATACCGAATTTAGCGTATACGCTCTGTGTGAAGCCGGAGCAGTCAGCACCATTAGTCAGACTGGTACCACCACTTTTATATGGATTACCTACGAACTGCAGTCCGTAAGAAGCAACTGCAGCACCGCTGCCGCTTCCGATGACTGTGCCGCCCTTTGCAGAAGCGGACTTGTCATTTGCTGTCGTGGTTTTCTTTTCTTTCGTGCCCTTGTAAACAACAGAATTCACCGCTTCGCTTACAACAGCTGTATCAACAACTTCAGAAGTCACTACGGAACCGTTAACGCTTACTGTCTGATTGGTTACGATCTGGTTTCCGTTCTTACCTTCGCTCTTGACCTTCTGATCGCCTTCATACAGATCCTTGTTATCTTCATAAGTCGTACCTGCAGCTACATTCTGCAAAGAACCAGTTTCAGAACTGATGGTCACACAGAAAAGCGGATCATCTGAGCTGTTCTGTGTCAGAACATAATCCACAGCTTCATCTGCCGTCATAACGGTCTCCGGCTCTCCGCCTCTCTTAAGATCAGCTTCCTCGCTGGACAGCTTCTTGTCAACTGTGATGGAGTTGATCTGTGCTCCTTCCGGCGAATACTTATCCATAACGGTTTCGATTACCTTCTCCGCCGTTTTGGAATCTTTTACCAGAAACAGTTCCTCGCCACCCGCCTTTACGGCATACGGATTTTCAACCTTGGTTCCGTCTGCGTATACAGCATATGGTTTCGTCAATGTCATAACAACGACCAGAGCTGCGATCAGTATCACAGCGATGGAAGCTGTAAGCAATACCTTCTTTTTGTTGTTTTTCAGACTGGAAATCATAATATTCTCTCTTATTTGTTATAAATTACCCACGAACTGTAACGTATAATACCTACCTATTATACCCGAAATCCCCGGGTAAGAAAACACCGGGGATTTTATCTTCACATAATCTTCAAGTTCTGTTCTTTTGACTTTTTATTCTCCTATCTTAGCCCATAGTGGTCTGCAAGCCTGCGGAACCCATCCATAGAGTTTACGATAGTATCATAGGATGTGCAGTATGCCAGACGAACATATCCCGGGCATGCGAAGGCACTGCCCGGCACCATCAGGATATTATGCTTCTTTGCTTCTGCACAGAATTCATTTTCATCCGCCACAGGGGATTTCAGGAACATGTAGAAGGCTCCTTCTGGTTTTACGCAGTCGAAACCACAATCCTTCAGGCCTTCATACAGCGCCGTTCTGTTCTTGTCATAGTAATCCAGATCCACCTTGACATCAACACACCGTGCGATCATCTTCTGCTGAAGCGATGGTGCGTTGACGCAGCCGATGATGCGGTTTGCATTGGATGCTGTATCGAACACCAGCTGACTTTCTTCCAGTTCGGACGGGATCACCAGATATCCGATCCTCTCTCCCGGAAGGGAAAGTGATTTGCTGTAGGAATAAGCAACGATAGTGTTATCATAGTATTTCGTTACATAAGGAACCTCCACATCTCCGTATGCCAGTTCCCGGTAAGGTTCGTCCGAAATAAGAAATATAGTTCGTCCCAGTTCCTTTTGTTTGCGCTCCAATATGTCTGCGATCTGTCTGATCGTCTCTTCACTGTAGATCACACCGGTCGGATTGTTGGGCGTATTGATGAGAACAACGCGGGTCTTATCACCGATAAGCTTCTCAAAGGCTTCCAGATCCGGATAAAAAGTCTCCTGATCCGTCGGTGCCTGCACCACTTTACCGTCATAGTTGTTCACATACCAGTTATATTCCAGGAAATATGGTGCGAAAACGATCACTTCTTCGCCTGGATTCAGGATAGTCTTCAGTGCTACATTCAGACCGCTGGCTGCTCCTACAGTCATGAGAATATTACCGTGATCAAAGGCCGTGCCGAATCTGCGATTAAGCGACTGTGCGATGGCTTCACGCACGTCTTCGAATCCTGCATTGCTCATGTATCCGTGAAGTGCCGTCGGGTCTTCTTCGTTAAGTATATCAATGATGGACTGCTTGACTTCTGCCGGTACCGGCGCATCCGGATTGCCCAGGCTGAAGTCATATACATTTTCCGGGCCATATTCTGCCCGCATTTTATCGCCTTCTTCGAACATTGTTCTGATGGCTGAGTTGTTTCCCATCAAAGGCTTCATTTTATCTGCAATCATGTCGTTTCGTCCTTTCTGTCAAACTCCTCTCTGCCTATTTCTTTTCGATCTTATCAACACCCATGAATCCGCGCAGTGCTTCCGGAATAACAACGGAGCCGTCTGCCTGCTGATAATTTTCCAGAATAGCAGCTACTGTTCTTCCCACTGCCAGTCCGGAACCATTGAGGGTATGCACGAATTCCGGTTTGCCCTTTTCAGCCGGACGGAACCGGATATTTCCTCTTCTTGCCTGGAAGTTTTCAAAGTTACTGCAGGAAGAGATCTCTACGTATCTGCCGTAACTTGGCATCCACACTTCAATGTCGTAGGTCATTGCGGAGGAAAATCCCAGATCTCCGGTGGACAGGCGTACTACTCTATACGGGATCTCCAGCTTCTGTAAAACATCTTCCGCTGCTGCGGTCAGGGATTCCAGCTCGTCATATGAAGTTTCCGGTTTGACGAATTTAACCATTTCCACCTTGTTGAACTGGTGCTGACGTATCAGACCTCTCGTGTCACGACCGGCAGAACCGGCTTCTTTACGGAAACAAGGTGTATATGCAGTATAATAGATCGGCAGCCCTGCTTCATCGATGATTTCATTCATACGAAGATTGGTTACCGGAACTTCTGCTGTCGGGATCAGGAAGAAATCCTTTGCAGGAACATGGAACATATCATCCTCGAATTTCGGCAGCTGACCTGTTCCGATCATCGCGTCGCGATTTACCATGAACGGCGGCAGGATTTCTGTAAATCCGTGCTCTTCGGTATGCAGATTCAGCATGAAGTTGATCACTGCACGTTCCAGACGGGCACCCAGGCCTTTATAAACAGTGAATCGCGTCCCTGCTATCTTCGTAGCGCGTTCAAAATCCAGGATGTCCAGATCTGTTCCGATATCCCAGTGAGCTTTCTCTTCAAAATCAAATGTTCTCGGTTCGCCCCACTTGCGAAGTTCTACGTTGTCGCTGTCATCTGCGCCTTCCTGCACGTCTTTATATGGTGTGTTTGGAATATTGAGCAGTGCATCGCGCAGCTTTGCTTCCACTTCGCTCACCTGACCATCCAGCACCTTGATCTTTTCAGAAAGCTGCTTCATTTCTGCCATCAGTTCTGTCGTGTCTTTGCCTTCTTTTTTTAACACAGGGATCTGTCTGGAAGAAGTGCTCTGCTGATTCTTCATCTGCTCTACTTCAGCCAGCAGCTTCCTTCTTTCTACATCGTATTCGCGTACTTTATCGATTCCAAAATCGCCTTTGCCTCTGGATTCTACTGCTTTTTTTACGCCATCAAAATCCTCTCTGATTCTTTTGATATCCAACATGTCATCTTCCCTCCGTGAACGTTAAAATAAATTTTTTCTGTAAATGATGTAAAGTCTCATCAGTTCTTCTACCTGTTTCTGCATTTCCATCTGCAGCTGTGAGGCAGTACTGTAGTCTTCTGCATCCAGCGCTCTTATTACACGCGTCAGCAGACACGGTACGTCCAGCAGGTCACGTCCCAGATGGTTGCGCAGCCCCTGGATCTTATCCCAGTAATATCTATCATAATCGACGCAGTCGTCATCATCATGCAGCTTGGTGCAGTGACGAACCACATCCATGACATCCGGTACGATACGGTTGTGAAGTTCCGTCTTCCACTGATCCAGTGTCGCCTGACGATAGGATTCCAGTGCCAGTTCCGTCATCACATCATCTCTCTTGAAAATTTCCAGTTTTTCCGGATACTCATCAAACGCCGAGATATTTTCCCATACGGTCCGCGGAGCCTTTCCAAAGAACTTATCGCGTTCTTCTTCTGTATATTCATCGAACACATCCAGTTCGCTGCGGTATATCCGGTCTTTATCAAGATAAAAGTCTTCCTGTCCGTATTCCTTGGAAATAGATCTTTCCAGTTCATCGGAAGCCTTGCCGTTTTCCAGTGCTGCTTTGATACCATCCAGCATCGCCATATAGGATGCTGCGATCACCAGGTATGTATTGCTCTTAGGGTTTGGTGATCTCAGTTCGAAACGAGTTGCCATTTTATTGCCGATCTCTCTGACCAGACCTACCAGAACGGTTCTGTTTCTCGACGGCATCTGGGCACTGTGTCCCAGGGAAGTCACAGTACATACAGGCGCTTCATAGCCTGGCTTCAGCCGGTTCAGAGAGTCGATGCTGGAGCTTACGAACGGGTTGATCACATCGTAGTTTTTAAGCATACCCATCAGGGCGCCGAATCCGATCGGACTCATGAACTGGTTTTCCGTATCCGACGGTGCGAACAGGTTGATCATCTTGCCATTCTTCAGTCTTGCAGATACTCCCATATGTGTATGCTCGCCGTTTCCTGCCACGCCTTCCATCGGCTTCGCCATGAAGGTCACTTCCAGTCCGTACATACGAAAAATATCTCTTACGACGTATTTGATCTGGTTTTCGTTATCAGCAGCCTGTACGGCAGAAGAATACTTCCAGTCGATTTCCAGCTGTTCCATAACATGATCATATACACCGGAGTTGCCCAGTTTTGCTTTTACGCCACCAACTTCTTTATGACCCATCTCCATTTCAAAGCCGTATTTCTGCAGGATCAGCATGGTTTCTTCCAATGCAGTACGGACCGGTCCGGTCGTCCTTTTCCAATACTGTTCCTTCAGCATCTGAGCCGTGGACAGCTGTTCTCTGTCGGCATCGTCATCCGGGGTCTTTACCCAGAATTCCAGTTCTGTAGCTGCCGTGATGATGATCTTATCGATATCATCTACACTGTCCGCATCGATGTACTCAAACACGTACGGGTTGTTTTTGAGAAGTTCCATCAGATCATCTTTAAAATTCCGGATAGCATCTCGCAGGATCACTCTGGATCCAACGCGTTCCGAATCATTATGCACGAGCGAAGACGGGATCCTCAATGTTCCTACCGGAAGACCTGTATCAGGATCCGGGTAGTTGAAGTTGTGATCCACAAACCAGTTGACCGTCTTATCCGGTATGATGTCCACCTTCGCATTATTCAGCTTGGCGATCTTAGGCAGCACTACGCTGGATCCGTCCGTCTGCACTCCATGAGTAAGGAATTTATCCATATCCTTCAAAAATTCCTCTACCGGGATCTTTTCGTCGGTATCATGCCCGCCAACGTCGATCCCTACCAGGGAAACGAACTTGATTTCCGGGTGCTTCCCCAGAATTTCCCGAATTTCTTCCGTGCTGTGCTTATCAGCCGGTATCGTATAAAGCATTTTGTCCAAATCGTATGATATCATAGCATCACTCTCTTTCTTTATAACGATTCAGAACATTCTCTACAGTCTGGAAAACTGCTATGAGAATGTCCTGAATATCTTTCTTATTCACTTAACATATTTAAGTATTTATCCAGTTCCTTAAGGTATTCTCCATATTTTGCCCAGTCACCATCCTGCTGTGCCTTCTGTGCATTGTCGAAAGCTTCCTGCGCTCTGGTGATGATCTCCGTCTGACTCAGAGAAGCGTCACTGCCGCCTGCTGAGGTATCCGTATCACCGGAAGCTTCTTCACTTCCCGGACTCTCATGAGCGCTGCCTTCTCCAAACAGGGAATTGAGCGCTTCCGCCAGCGTGGATTCATATGCGATCTGATCACCATATGCGACGATCACCCGCTTTACTTCCGGGATGCTGGAATTGGTTGCTTCCAGATAAACCGGTTCAATGTAAAGCAGAGAATCTTCAATCGGCACTACGAACATATTGCCACGGCTGTAGCTGGAACCTGAAGAGTTCCATAAGGAGAATTCCTTTGAAATCTCCGTGTTCTGGTCGATCTGTGCTTCTACCTGCATCGGTCCGTAAACGATCTTGCTCTTCGGCATCTGGTAAAGCACCAGCTTGCCGTAATTGTCGCCATCGTTACGTGCTACAAGAAGTCCGGTCAGGTTTTTCTTGTCCTTCGGTGTGAATGGTATGGAGTTGACAAATTCTGCACCATTTTCGCCCGGAAGCTTCATGATGTAGTAGTTCGGCGTCATAGCCTGTTCCTTGGTACCATAAATCTCACTTGAGATCTGCCACAGGTCTTCGTTCTGATAGAACACCTTCACATCGTTCATATGATATCTCTGGTACACGCTTGCCTGGATATCAAGCAGCATGTTCGGATAACGGATGTGCGCTTTGATTTCCTGCGGCATTTTGTCCAGGTCTTTGAACAGATCCGGGTAGATCTTCTTAAAAGTCTGTGCGATCGGATCCGTATCGTCTACGATGTAATAATCCGTATTTCCGTTATATGCATCGATCACGACCTTGATGGAATTTCGGATATAGTTTGTTCTGGTTTCATCGTTGTACGGTTCCGAATACGGATAATTGGCCGTATGGGTGTACGCATCGATGATCCAGTACAGTTTGCCGTTCTCCGTAACCATATACGGGTCTTTATCATAGCTGAGATACGGCATTATTTCCTTCACTCTTTCGGAAATTTTCCGATTGATGAGGATCTTGGAATCGCTCTTGATGTTGCCTGAAACCAGAGTTTTTAAGCTGTGCTCCCGAATTGCAAACATGAGACGATTGATCGGGTTCAGCTTGATCCCTGCATCGCCTTCATATCTGGCATACTTATTGCTGTTTCCATCAGGATAGTCAAATTCATCTTCCGACGTATTCACCAGCGCATAGTTAGAGGTCAGTTCACCGAAATAGATCTCCGGCCGCTTGATATTGATCTCATCTACACGAGACACCGGCGGGATGCTGTCGATGAGCATATCCGGCTGCCCGCTGGAAGTGATCTTGTCTACTCTGGAAAGAGTCACTCCATATCCATGGGTGTATTTCAAATGCTTGTTCAGCCAGGTGTCACTGATCTTCTCTTCATCGATTTCTCTAGCTGACAGGAACGTCTGTGTATAGTCCCCGTTGATCATATATCTGTCCACATCCACATCGTTGAACGTATAGTACTGACGAATACTCTGCGTCTGATTGTAGAAAGTCTTCGCCGGAGCATAGTCATTGATACGGATATTAGAGATGGTATCTGAATTATTGGCAATGTCCTGGCTGGTCAGGTTCTGATTCGCTTCAAAGCCCTTCATGTCTACTTCGTTCAAGCCATACGCTGACTGAGTATATTCAATATTGCGCTCCAGATACTTGCTTTCTTTATTGATTTCATCCGGTGTTACTACCAGGTTCTGCACCACCAGTGCGCCGCCCACACCAACAGCTCCTACAATAAGCATAGCGATCGGAGCGATAGCAGCCGGTTTGAATTTTTTCTTCGTAATACCAACAGCGAATCCGATCGCCGCCAGAACGGACAATCCCATGATGATCCTGTAAACCCAGAGAGTCACCATTACATCGGTAAAGCCCGCACCGTACACGGCACCTGTACTTCCAAACAGGAGATCATACTGTTTCAGGAAGAAATTCACGCCTACCATCAGGAAGAACAGCACCCCTACGATGATAAGCTGTTTTTCCGCAATGGAAATAAGCAGTTTTAAATTGCTGTGATCAAACTGCTTTTTCGGCTTTGCAGTCTTCTGGAACGGACTTTTGCCGCCGTTTTGGAAAGACTTTGCAAACTTGCCGAACATATCATTGATATTGTCAAAACCACCGAACTGCCCTCCTGCAGTCCCGCCGCCATAACCGGAACTCTGCGCGTTTTCTTCAGACGCACCGCTATCTTCCTTTGCATCATCCGATACCCGTTCGAAGATCTGTGGAGTCCTTACCGACAGAAGCACCGAATAATAAATGACCGTCAGCAGTGCAAATGCGATCAGTAAAACGATCAGCAGCTGGTTAGCTTCTTCAATAAAGTCAAGCTTGAATACATAAAACGAAATGTCTATGTTATACAGTGGATCTTTTTTGTCGAATCCCGTGCTGTTGACAAACTGCAGCAGCAGGAACCAGAGTTTCTTCACAGCGAAGAAAGTAGTGATGGCCCCGTAGATCCCCGCCAGACTCCACGATATGATGTTCAGTCTGCGATGATCTGTCACCTCGTCGGAAACAACCTTCTTAAAGTATCCCCGTTTCAGGAATTTCAAATACACGTAAGCCAGGAATGTCACGACGATAAATGTCGGTATCCCTATTTTTAACTGCGTCAGCAGTTTTGTAAGAAATACGGAAACGTAGTCAAGTTCCTTAAACCACAGGAAATCCGTGATAAATCCAATCAGGCAAAGGAACAGAAACACCAATACTGCGATAACGATCAGTACTTTAAGGCCCGCATGCCTTTTCTTCTTCTCTCCCGAACTGTTCAAACAGATACCCTCCTTTTGCTATCCTCTACACATCGTAGGCAGCAGACATTTTCATGGTAAACTTCTTCTGCGGGTACATGGCATATACGCGTTCTGTGGAGGTGCCTCCCACGGTCTCCCTCACCCACACGTAGTATTTGCTGCCCGCCTGTCTGATCTCACCGATCTCCAGCTTGGAGAATTCTCCTGCCGGCTGCTGATTCTTCAGCGCAGCCGTGTCCTGATACAGGTTGGTGCTGTCATCAATAAGACTCAGTACTTTCTCATCACCCTTCGCCATCAGATTATATCTCTGAGACTCAAATGCAATGATCTCGCCTACGACCTGTTCGTCATAATAAACAGGATAGTTATCCTTATCTCTACCCCATTCGACCTGGGTCATAGGCTGTGATAGGACCAGGTCCGACACCTTGCCGTCCCTTTCCTGGTCATAGCTTAAATCAGAGCTGTACGTGATACTTTTGATCACATTGCCCTTGTTTTTCCCTTTCTGCGCGTTGATCAGATCGGTCTTGTCCTCCATGGGCTCCGTTCTTACCTGTGCTGCGATCACGCTGTATTCCGTATCTTCGCCGGTGATCAGCTGGATCACCTTATTGAGCTGCGAATCGATGAATTCAGCCGCCTTGCTCTGCGGTGCCAGGAACTTGATGCCCATACCGGCCACTTCTACTGCCAGTATCACGATCAGGAGCACCAGAATGATTTTCAGTACGATCCTGCCCTTGCCGCCGGATTTTTCTTCTTCGAATCCATCTGCTGCTTCTGCAAAGTCCGCTCCGCCCTTCTTACGTCTGGCTTTTTCCTGTTTCGCGCGCTGCTTTTCCATACGTTTGCGCTCTTTCTCGCGCTGCTTTAACTCTTTCTTGGAAAGATTTGCATCGTCTTCGTAATAGTCATCCTGATAATCGTCTGCATATCCATCAAAGTAATCATTTGCCGGCTGCACGTTTTCATAAGCTCCCTGCTGCGCATGCTGCTGATTGATATAATTCTGCGCTTCCGCTTCGCCGTAATGATCAAAATCGTTTTCTGTGAAAGCATCTGTCTGTGGAGCTTTGTCCATCACAACAGTATCCGGCTGTACTACCATAGTATCCTGCAGACCGTCTGCCGCCTGATCGAATGCCTGAGGATCAAAGCGCTGAGTATGGCCCAGATCTTCCGCTGCCGGCTCTTCCGGCATGCCATATCCACGAGTATCGTAAAGCGGATCCGTCTGTGCCTGCGGGATCTCTTCGATATCCGCCAGATCACCAAAGTCTGTCAGTTCCTGGATTTCTTCTGTTTCTTCATTGAAATTCAGTTCCTGCGGCTGAGACAGATCTTCAAAGTTTTCTTCTCTAAAGTCGATCGGCTGCGCCTGAGGCATAGCTTCTGCATCGAACATGGAGCCTTCCGGCACGTTAGAAACGTCTCCTGCCGCGTCCAAACTGTCAAAGAATGCATCATCCTGGTTCTGCAGTGGTGCATCGTAAACCGGAGCTTCGTAAACCGGTTCCGATTCCGGCACAGATTCCTGCTCATAGACTGGTGCAGCAGCGGCATGCAGATCTTCCTTGCTCATCACAACTGTGTCATCGTTTAGTCCTGCGATGATCGCAGCCTTGTCTACAGTCCGCGTTCTGCTCATATCGTTTGAGAGCATCGTGTCTCTTCCCGTTACCGGGCGTTCTTCTATATGTAATGCTTCTGATGTATGCAATGCTTCTGACCGGGCCATTTCATTGATCTGATTTCTCGTGGCACGATGTGCATCCTCCACATCCTTGCGAACCAGATTCTGTGCTGCCTGGCGTTCTGCTGCAGCATCTGCTCTCAGACCTGCAACTGCCGCCTTGATCTTGGCTGCTTCTTCCTCTCTCATGCGGGCAGTCTGTTCTAAGACCTTGCGCACTTCTTCCTTGGCCACTGCCTCGTTAGCCTGTTCCTCCAGGCGTCTTCTTTCTTCTTCCAGTTTCCGCTGTGCTTCCACATCGGCCAGCCTTCTCCGCTCCTGCTCTGCCTTGTACTGTGCCTCTGCTTCCGCCGCCAGTCTTGCTTCCTGCTGAGCTCTGATCTTAGCCGCTTCCTGTGCCGCCTTCAGATCTGCCTCAGCCCGCAGTCTAGCTTCTTCTTCCGCCTTTACTCTGGCTTCCGTTTCTGCTCTTCTGCGTTCTTCTTCCGCCTTTATTCTGGCTTCTTCTTCGGCTTTTCTGCGAGCTTCTTCCTCTGCTCTGCGCTTTGCCTCTTCTTCCGCTTTTCTACGAGCCTCTTCTGCCAGTCTCGCTTCCTCTGCCGCCTTCATTTTAGCGATCTCTTCCAGTCTGCGAGCCTCTGCTTCCGCCTTAAGGCGTTCTTCCTCTTCCTTGAGACGTTTTACCTCGGCTTCATGGCGTGCTTCTTCGATAGCGGCCAGGCGCGCTTCTTCTTCCAGACGCTTCGCCTCTTTTTCTGCCTCCTGCGCTTCGATCCTTTCCAGCACATCGGATTCAAATGCCTTCGGCTGATATGGCTTCACGATACCTTCCGATTCCAGGAATTCTTCCATAGTGGAATTTTCCGGTCTTCTGCTGGATTCAAAACGCTGCGATGCGCGCTCTTCTGCCTGAGATATTTCCTGTTCTATGGCATTTCCACCTTTTACTTTGTTGTATTCCTTATTCAGCAGCTGCTGAAATTCTTCATTTTTCTTATTGAAGGTATAGAACTTATCGATCCGTTCTGCTGCACTCATTGATTCTGGAGCTTTTTTCGGTTCTTTTTCTCCGAATATAGCACTGTCCAGATCTTTGCCGCTCAGAACATGATCCTCCGTATTATTCTGCGGAACACTTTGTGCTTTGTTTGCTTCCGGTATTTCTCTGTGCACTGGAGCTTTCGACGCCGTTTCGGATCGAACCACTGCCGGTTCTTCTGCTTTCGGCTGTGGCGCTGCGACCGGCTCCGTATTCCAGTTAAAATCGATTTCTTCTGTTTTTCCCACTGCGTTCTGGTCCGGATACTCCGACACATTCCACTTGATTTCATCAAATACCGGACGTTCCCTAGGTGCATCTACCGGTTCTGCTTTTGGCTGCGGTGCTTTCGCCGGTTCCGCCTTCTCTGTCGTATGCTGCACAGGAGCTGTCTGCACTGGTGCTGGCACATCGTCTACCGGCGTACCGCACTGCATGCAAAACTTTGCATCTGCTGCGAGTTCTTTTCCGCAATTTTTACAATACATAAGTTCCTCCTTCTGGATCTTTTCGATCAGCGATCTATTCTTTGATCAGCGCTTCCAATTCTTCCGCTGTATATTTTTTCCCACTCCTGCCAGTGTCCCTGCCAAAATTCTTTGGCGGATCTGCAGGTACTGTCTCCTCTGTGTTCACGTCCAAAGTACCCAGCCCTGTAAAAAGATCCAGGTCAGGTAGTTCTATTTCCATCGATGCGATATCGTCTGCCGATGTGATATCGTCTGCTGTCATTTCTGCTGCAGCATTCCCGTCTGGAAGATCGATATCAAAATCCATGGCATCGTCCCAGTCTCCAGGCTCTGCCACATCCTCTGCAGCAGTCTCCTGCTGCCTCTCCTGAAGGGAAAACTCCGGCTCAGGCATGATCTGTGGCGGCGTCTCCGACACATCCGGCATTATCGACATTTCTGCTGTCTGTTGCAAAGGTTCCGGCTGTGGCCACTCCTCCGGCTGCTGCGCTTCTGTCTGCGAAGTTTCTTCCATCTCCTGTTCACTGCGAACCCAGCTGAACGGATCTCTGCTCCTGCTTCTGCTTCTGCTTCTGCGAGATCTTCCTGCGACAGCAGGGTCTGCATCCCGCAGCACCGGTCTGCAAACTTCCTCGTGCAAATCATCCTGCAAAGGAGTCTGCTCCTCCGGCTGTGTCTCGACAGTCAGCCTGTCCTCAAGCCGCTGCAGGTTGTCTTTGATCTCCCGGATGCTGTCAGTACGCATCTCCGCTTCACGCTTCCAGACCATAAAAGTGACGACACATACGGTAACAAAAAAAACCAAAGCAACAACAACTATGATAATAATTGTTGTCATATAACAATCTCCTGTATCCTATTCGATTTTATAGTCTCAAATATTATACTATAATTGCATTGTAATTTCAAACGTATCTGTAAAAAAGTGAGAAAATATAAGGGTTTTGGGTTTTTTCTGCAAAAATAAAACCGGAAGATCTTTTCTGATTTGGACAGGATCCTC
>NZ_JACRWC010000027.1 GCF_014306095.1 Lentihominibacter faecis | reverse complement strand
GACAGGATTGTCTTGCTTCTTTCACTTGGGATAAAGTCGCTGCGATGTTCTTGTAACCTTGTTTCAGTCAGTCCTATATCTATAAGCGAGTTAAAGTAACTGAAACGGAGTGCGGGTGGCCCAAGCCATAAAGATCCCAATGATTGGACTTCATACTTTCCTTCTGTTTTCAGTCAGTTTTTATAAACTAAGAGGGTGTTGTGGTCAATCTTTTTTTGTAACACCTGTGGCTAAAAAATATCATCATGTTGTTACGAATGAATTCGTGCTTCATAAAGTGTTATAAGCAAGAGCTGCCAATCAAGCTGCTAATGAGCAGACTTAATACAATCTAGTCGATTTCACATAAAGAACTTTAGACAAATCCTAAAAAACCTTGATTGCCCTATAATAAAAGGGAGCTTTCCTCATCGGGATTGCAGTAGTGATCTGCGAAATCCAATGGGAAAGCTCCTTCTATTTTACATTTTTAAGTTTTTTCTATGACAGAATTAGTTCTGCTTTCTTCTGTAAAGAACTGTACCGCCTGCTGCGCATCCGCTGAGCAGAAGCAGTGCCGCCCAGAGAGCGAGGTTACTGTCGTCTCCGGTAGCTGCGGAGGCATCGTTTTTCTTATCCCCTGCATTCTGATCTTTGTTCTTATCTGCCGCCGGGTCAGCTGGAAGTTTTGCGATCACGGTATCTGCCTGTGCGATTTCCTTTTCGCCCCCTTTATCTGCAAAATACTTGCCGCAGTCTTCGCAGTACCAGTATTCGATGTTGCCTTCCTGCTCTTTCGTCGCTGCCTTGGCTTCCACGTACTTCAGTCCTTCGTGGTTGTTAAAGTCAATGTCGCCGTACTCTGCCTGGCATACATCACATGTCGCTTTCTTCACGCAAGTAGCTGTGCCGCCAGAGTGACTGTCACAGATAACAGTTCCGCCCTCTTCCTTAGTGAAAGTGCCCTTCACATCGATTTTACCATGGTTGGTGAAGGTCTTTTTATCCGGAACTGTGATGGATGTATCCTTGGCAATATCCAGAGTCATGTCTTTTCCTACAGTCACATCACCCGGAATCTGGGGATTGCCAATGGTCTTACCGTTGTTTCCATTGAAGAGGACACTGTTGGTGATGGGATTAGGTTCATCAGCAAAGGTCTCATCGCCGGAAGTTTCGATCCAAGAGCCTGAAATTTTAGTGCCAGTATTTCCACGAATACCGTCATAATTATCCGGACTAGTTGCCTTGATAATACTGTTTGTGATAGTTACTTTGGCCGGAGAATAAATGGCTACATCATCAGCCTCTGCAGTCACTTTGCTGTTTTCAACGGAAACACCTCCCTTTCCATAAAGCGCGGGATGGTAACCTTCCACTTCGGCTTCTACATTTTTGATTTCAATATTCTGCTCTGCAAAAATACCATTTGAACGGGAACTTTTAGCAATGATTTTTCCGCCTGTTGCTTTCACATTCCCCCAAGTGTTGATTGCAACACCATAAGCGTTAGCGTTGATCGTAGCATTGTCTTCCACTATAATATCATTCTCAGAAGCAATCGCACTTCCTAAATAGCTTCCTGAAGAATCTTTTCCTTGCGCTTCCAGATAACTATTTCCCTCTACCTTTAAAGTAGCCCCATTAAATAACTCTAATCCGCTTACGGAATACGATGCTGGCGTTCCCATATTATCCTGTAAGCAATAAAGCTTTGCATTATCTTTTAAGGTTAGAGAATGTGTGGTATCGTCAGCTTTTACTCCAACCTGTAACGGAGCATAACTGCCTCCTCCGACATATGTTACATTTGCCGATCCATCCAGCACACATGGTCCATTAAATTCACACGATCTATTTTTTTTGCATTTTACGTTAATCGTCGTATCCGTAATATGCAGTGCACTTGGCATATAGCTGGTTTTGGTTTTCTGTGTTACATCAAAATAAGAAGCATTTAAAATACCACTACCTTTAATGGTTAAATCATTAGCACTAACTCTATTGATATTATTGGTTGTTCCTTTTGGAACATCAATCACCATCTTGACCGGACTGTTCACAACTTCAATTCCACCATTTACAGTGACAGTGTTCAGTTTAATGTAAAAGGCCTGGTCGATATCAGCGGCATTATTACTGCCCCAGACACTTATCTTTTTATCCGTTGTTCCTGTAAGCTCATATAAAACCGAATCTCTAGACCTTAGGATAATGCGGGTATCATCGATCTTATACTCTGTAGTATCCACATTTTTTCCGCCCACATCAATCGTTACCACCGTCTGTGTCGGTGCCTCGTTCGCAAATGCCAGCGTTGGTACGAAACATACCGCTACGCAAAACGTCATAAGCAGACTCAGTATTCGCTTCTTCATAATATCTCCTCCATATTTCCAAAGCATTATCCGATTTAATCTCTCTCCCAATCGACGCTTCTCCTATTTTATCACCCCCCTCTGTATCGTTCAATAGAGATCCGCGCTTTTTTACTGTTATTTCGCGCTTTTTAGTCAATTTTTACATTGTACTATAAAAAACGATTTCAGTCAGTTTGCTCTGTATGCAATGCCGGAACTGACTGAAATGTGTTTACAGGAGTTATGGGAATTGTGTGCGAGGAAGTCTTCCCTGAGCTGTTTCAGTCAGTTTTTCAGTGCTGAGCCCACCAGATTGACTGAAAATAAAATGGAGTGGCCGGATTTTATTGCTTCACACTTTTGGGAAGTCATTACCGCAATGCTGCTGCAGCTTGTTTTCAGTCAGTTCCATGCCTGTAAGAAGGTTAAAGTGACTGAAACAGATTACAGGTGATCCAAGCCAGAGCAACTGGCGATCCGATCTGATCCAACCTAGTCATTTTGTACCAGAAAGGCAGAGTTCTGCGAATTGCAGTCAAATTAGTTAAATTTTGCAATTCAACTTTTGAGGGGATTTCACACTTGCAAATCATAGTGTTCACGATTACAGCCTTTCGCCCGCAAGATTTTTCACAAAAAAGAAGCCCTGGAGACTCATCATTGGGAATCACCAGGGCTATCAGCTCTTTTTTGTTATGATATTGTAATCGTCTGCCACTCGGGATGAAGCGTTTTGCAGAGAAGCGCCGTTGAAGCGCTCTTTGCAGAACGCTAGTCTGCGATCATTATGATTTTTACAAGAAAGCAGTCTGCAAAATCATAAAAACGTGTCGGTGGACGCGCTGAAACGGCTGGTACACCTAAACTCCGCAGCGCCGAAACGGCTGGCACGCCTATAGTCCGCAGCGCCGCTCCTTTGCACGATCGATGTGATTCTCCATTGCCAGAGCGCCGGCTTTGACGTCTTTGTCCTTGAAGGCTTTAAAGATGTCGCGATGTTCTTCGAGAACGGTCTGAAGATAATCGTCTTCATAAACCGCTTCAGCACCCTTGTACTTGAGAAAGCTCTGGTACGAGGACAGCAATTTGCGAAGCATTCGGTTATGGGACGCTTCGTAAATGACCTGATGAAATCCGGTGTTGATGGTCAGCATCTTGTCGATGTCCTTTCGCAGAGTGTAGAATTCCATAAACTCAAAGGTCTCTTCCAGCCGGTCCATTTCTTCTTCTGTGATCCGCTCGATCGCCCACTTGACCGCCTGGATCTCATAGATCTTTCGCATCTCAAACATGTCCTCATAGTCCTGCTCGCTCATGCCGATCACGAAGGCTCCGCGGTTTAAGATATTTTCCACAAGGCCGTCAGTTTCCAGCTGACGCAGAGCTTCACGTACCGGAGTCCTGCTGACTTCGTATTCCCTGCAGAGTTCCTGTTCGGTCAGCTTCTGACCGGCTTTCAGTTTCCCCGTTAATATATCTTTCTGCAGCTTGGAAAGAAGGGAATTGGAAATCGGTCCGCCGTTTTTTTCCTTATCCCCGGGGAATTTATACGTTACCATGATCAGATCCTCTGCAGCACGAATTCGGTGAAGTCTTCTGCTGTGTTGCCGGTCCCGTCGCCCGGAAGGCTGAGGGCATCCTGTGCTTCATCCAGGACTTTTTCCAGAGCTGCAGCCTGGTCTGTGAATCCGATGTGACGCAGCATCATAACAGCCGCACGGTTGATGCTGGCCGGGTTGGCGTATTCCGCAATACCATCTTCCACCATACGAGGTGCGGATCCATGAATCGCCTCAAACATAGCGTATCTGCCACCGATATTGGCACTTCCGGCAGTTCCTACGCCGCCCTGCAGCTGTGCCGCTTCATCGGTAATGATATCGCCATACAGATTCGGCAGGATGAATACGTTGAAATTGCTGTTGATCTGATCGTTAACCAGGTTGGCTGCCATGATATCTACATACCAGTCGTCGGTCTTGATCTGCGGGTAATCCTTGGCAACATCGTAGCAGAGGCTGAGGAATTTACCGTCAGTTTTCTTCATGATATTCGCCTTGGTCACGATGGAAACATTCTTGTTTCCGTTGTTTTTCGCATATTCAAAAGCGGCTTTCGCCAGTCTGGTCGTTCCGATCGTCGTCGTCACCTTGAAGTCGATGGAGATATCGTCATTGATCTCTACGCCGCGGCTTCCCAGTGCATACTCGCCTTCTGTATTTTCTCTGTAAAAGATCCAGTCGATATTTTTTTCCGGGATCACAACAGGCCTTACATTGGCGAAGAGATCCAGTTCTCTCCTGAGAGTTACATTGGCACTCTCGATGTTAGGCAGATTGTCGCCTTTGCCTGGTGTTGTCGTTGGGCCTTTCAGCAGCAGATCACATTCTTTGATGGCTGCCAGCACATCAGCAGGCACCGTTTCCATCTTGGCGATACGGTTTTCGATGGTCAGTCCTTCGATTTTTCTCAGTTCGATCTTGCCGGAAGCGATATCATCTGCCAGCAGTTTTTCCAGGATCGCGCGGCAGGAATCCATGATCACCGGACCGATGCCGTCGCCATCGATCGTTCCGATGATGATTTTTTCTTTTGCAGCAAAATCGGGAACCGGGCTGGAATTCTTGAGTTTTTCTACTCTCGCCAGCTGGTCTTCCACGATTTTCTGGAAATGTTCTGTATATGTCATAGTCGTCCTCCCATAAGTATGATACAGGACGGAAGCACAGAGATTCCCGGCTTCCGTCCTTTGCAGATTCAAAATTTAGTTGTCCTTGATCGCGTTGATCTTGCCGCCCTTTAAGATCATGGTCTGTTCCAGATCAGAGAAGTTCGGCTTCGTCTTGTATACCAGGTCCTTCGTCAGGTTCTTTACTTCGATAGTATCCTGAGTTACCTGCTGCGGTGCGTTTTCGATCACCAGCTCATCGCCCAGTTCGAAGGTGTCGTAGTCCGCCGGATTTTCGAATACCAGAGGCAGGATCCCGCTGTTGATCAGGTTGGATCTGTGGATTCGTGCAAAGGATTTGGCCAGCACGAACTTCACGCCCAGGTACAGCGGTGCTAATGCTGCATGCTCACGGCTGCTTCCCTGTCCGTAGTTTTCACCGCCAACGATAGCGCACTTGCCGGCTTCTTTGCAGCGAGCGGAGAATCCTGCATCGATCTTTTCGAAGCAGTAGTTGGAAAGGTGCGGAATGTTGGAACGATACGGCAGCAGTCTGGAATCTGACGGCATGATATCGTCTGTGGTAATGTTGTCGCCTGCGTGGAGAACCACCTTGGCTTCTACCTTTTCAGGCAGAGCGGTGTTTCTAGGGAACGGTTTGATGTTCGGTCCCATAGCCACTTCTGTATTGTCTTTATTGCAGCCTTCCGGATATACGACAAAGTTATCGTTTGGCACAAAATCTGTTTCCGGGATCTTCGGCAGTTCTTCACCGCTGGTCATGCCGTCGGTCAGCACACCTTTGATAGCGGAAAGCGCTGCAGTTTCAGGGCTTACAAGGAACACCTGCGCATCCAGCGTTCCGCTTCTGCCCTTGAAGTTTCTGTTAAATGTACGCAGGGAAACGGCTCCGGATTTCGGGGACTGTCCCATGCCGATGCATGGTCCGCATGCGTTTTCGATGACACGTGCTCCGGCGTTGATGATATCAGCCAGTGCACCGTTCTGAGCCATCTTGGACATGATCTTGCTGGATCCCGGTGAGATCACCAGGCTGACATCCGGATGCACCTTCTTGCCCTTGAGGATAGCAGCGACTTTCATCAGATCCATATAGGAGGAGTTCGTGCAGCTTCCGATGGCTACCTGATCCACCTTGATCTCGCCGATGTTGCTTACGCTGTCCACGTTGTCCGGGCTGTGCGGCATCGCTGCCAGCGGTGTCAGCTGATCCAGATCCACGATCAGTTCTTCGTCATAAACTGCATCCGGATCCGCTGCCAGAGGGGTATAGTCTTCTTCTCTTCCTTCTTCCTTGAGATAGAGCCGTGTGTTTTCGTCACTTGGGAATACCGATGTGGTCGCGCCCAGTTCCGCGCCCATATTTGTGATAGTCGCTCTGTCGGTTACGGAAAGGCTCTTCACGCCTTCACCGGTGTATTCTATGATCTTGCCTACGCCGCCCTTTACAGTCAGCTGCTGCAGAACGTAGAGGATAACGTCCTTTGCAGAAACCCATGGCTTCAGGGCTCCCTTCAGTTCTACCTTGACAACCTTCGGCGCCGTCAGACTGTAAGTGCCCTTGGCCATTGCAACTGCTACGTCCAGACCGCCTGCACCGATAGCGATCATGCCCAGACCGCCGCCTGTTGGAGTGTGGCTGTCGGAGCCCAGCAGAGTCTTGCCCGGTTTACCGTAGTTTTCCAGCTGAAGCTGGTGGCAGATGCCGTTGCCCGGCTTGGAGAACAGCACGCCGTGTCTTCTGGCAACGCTCTTGATGAATTCGTGGTCATCGGCGTTTTCGAAGCCCGTCTGCAAAGTGTTGTGGTCTATGTATGCAACGGAAAGCTCTGTCTTGACTTTATCGACTTCCATCGCTTCCAGCTGCAGATATACCATAGTACCGGTAGAGTCCTGCGTCAGGGTCTGATCGATCTTGATGGTGATCGCTTCGCCCGGAGCCAGGGTGCCTTCTACCAGATGGTTTTCTAAGATCTTATAAGCAAGTGTTTTTCCCATATGTGTACCCTCCTCGGAAAATTGTATTTCAGTATACAATTATACAATCTGTGTGGCAGATGGTCAAGGGAACGGCCGGAAAAATCGGCGAGAATTCTTTGTATTTTTGTGTATTTTTCAGGAATCTGCGTTATAATGGCGGTAGAAGATGCATAGAATACATGGTTTGTATGATATAGAGGAGAACTGATGGTTAATATATTTCAGAAAAAAGTCCTGATCCTGGCGATCTATGCCGGTGAGATCATGATGAAAAACGGGGCGGAGGTCTACCGTGTGGAGGATACGATCACGCGGATCTGCAAAGCCTGCCGCATGGATCATGTGGAGATTTTCGCTACGCCAACAGGGATTTTTGTGTCTCTGGATAACGGCGGGGAGGATGACGACCCGCTGACTTACGTTAAGAGGATTGACGGGATCGAGACCGATCTGAACAAGATCTCCAAGATCAATCATTTCTCCCGGGAGTTCACGACTACGGATCTTTCGGTGGATGACGCGATGAAACAACTGAAGGAGATCGATGAGACAAAGCCTTATCCGATCCCGCTCCGGCTGCTGGGCGCGGCTCTGGTCGCTTCTTTTTTCAGCCTGATTTTCGGCGGGGCACCGGTGGATTTCTGCGTTGCTTTCGTGGTGGGTATGTTCGCGTATGCTTTTTCCCGTTTTCTGGGTAAATTCGATATCAATTTCTTTGTTCGTTGTTTCTGCAGCTGCGCGGGAGCAGCGTTTTTAGCACTGGTCGCCTCGTCGTGGATCGATGCGGCGGCTTATCAGCCGGTGATCATCGGCACACTGATGATCTTCGTTCCGGGTGTGGCGATCACCAACGCGATCCGTGACTTTCTGTCGGGCAGCATGCTTTCAGGGATCTGCCGCATGATGGAGGCATTCCTGATCGCCGTTGCGCTGGCCGCCGGTGCCGGCGTCGTCCTGAAGCTTTGGAGCGTGATCGGGGGTGTGTTCGGATGAGTGATCTTTTACTGCAGTTTATTTATGCATTGTTTGCCACCTGCGGGTTTGCGATCATCTTCCGCGTCCCGTTAAAACATTTTCCGGTCTGCATGATCATCGGAGGGCTGGCCTGGTCCTGCTATCAGATCTGCCTGTATTATAATGCTTCCGCTGTAGTCGGCTGTTTTATTGCCGCCTGCCTGGTGGGATTGCTCAGCGACATCTGCTCCCGGCTCTTTAAAGAAGCCGCGACGATCTTTATCATTCCGGGGATGATTTCTCTAGTGCCGGGGTATAACATCTACTATACGATGGAGGCTCTGCTCAGCAGTGAACTTGGGGATGCTGCAAAGGTCGGCAGTCAGACGCTTCTGATGGCCGGTGCGATCGCGGCCGGTCTTCTGGTGATCGGGGCGGTGATCAATGTGATCCGGTCGATCGTCAAGAAAACGGCTGCTCTGACGCGGGCGAAGCTGTAGGGGTTAGTAAAAAGCTGCATTTTGTAAAATCTAGTCTCAAAATGCAGCTTTCTTTATTTCATAATCGTTTATTGTTTAGATTTATTGAGC
The DNA here is from genome assembly GCF_014306095.1 of Lentihominibacter faecis. Lineage (GTDB taxonomy): Bacteria > Bacillota > Clostridia > Peptostreptococcales > Anaerovoracaceae > Lentihominibacter > Lentihominibacter faecis. Next base: position 11,458 of record NZ_JACRWC010000027.1, on the reverse strand, counting down.
TTTTTGAGCTGTTCGTGGTGGTCTGCGGTCACCCTTTTTAACATCTCTACGTCAGCCTGAACGTATTCTATTTTATCTGCAGTTTTTATGTATTTCTCCATCGCTTCTGCACAGATAGAACTCACGGTGGCAAGCTGCGGGACGATATCGTGCCTGATCGTGCGATCCATTGAAGTCACCTTGCCCTCAATGTTGTCAAGTCTCGTTGAAAATCTCCCATCCATATTGTCCACTCGTTTTTCAAGTTTGTCCATTCCGGACTCCAGGCTGTCCATCCGTGAATCAAGTTTATCCATCCGATTTTCAAGTTTATCCATTCTGGACTCCAGGCCGTCCATCCGCGAATCAAGTTTATCCATCCGGTTTTCAAGTTTATCCATTCTGGACTCCAGGCCGTCCATCCGCGAATCAAGTTTATCCATTCGGTTTTCAAGTCTATCCATTCTGGACTCCAGGCCGTCCATCCGCGAATCAAGTTTATCCATTCTGGCTGATAACCGTGCATCGACCTCTTCGATCTTATTGGTCAGTTTTTCATCCAGCATGTCGATTCTTACATTGACCTTGCGAATCTCTTCCTTGAAATTATATTCTAAGAGTCCCAATTTCGCATCGAACATCTTGGCCTGGGCATCAAATTTCTGATCGATCGCCTGCATCATATAACCCAGTTTTTCGTCCAGCTTTTCGTCAAGTTTCTGGTCCAGTTTTTGATCTAGCGTCTCCCCCAATTTCTCATCCAGCTTCCGATCCAGCGTCTTCTCTAGTTTATGATCCAGCGTCTCCCCCAGTTTCTCATCCAGCTTCCGATCCAGCGTCTTCTCTAGTTTCTGATCCAGCATATTTGATAACCTGTTGAAATCTTCGTTTGTCAGCATCCCATCGCCTCCCTTCTGATTTTATTATATCATAGCGTTCCGCATATTACATTGACGGCGTAGGCTAAAATTTCACTGTAAACATGCATACCACTACCTGGTGGGGATATACTACTCCACATGGTAATATATGTCAAGCGTCTGGAGTGATTTTCTGTCATTTTTTTCCTTTTGGCGATGTTTGCAGAATTTTATTCGCTGATCTTAGCGATAGCCGAGCAAATCCATGAAGCGAGTTATTACGTCATGCTGATTTCATCCTCGGACTCCCTCACAGCGAGGCTCACAGGATGAAAATGAATTAAAAAAGCACTCTGCCAGGGATTTTCAGAGGCTTCCTTCGATGTCCACCTCAGGATTTCATCCTGCAACGCCAGGCTCATTGTGATGAAGGATGAAACCCTTTAAAATATTTCCATTCGAGTGAACCATTCTACTTGTAAAACAGATAACACGCTAGAACTTCATCCCACTAGCCCTATACCCGTGGGATATAGGGATGAAATCAGCGTGATAAACGTCTTTAGGGTTAGGGTCGAGGAGATAGGGATGATGAATCCATAGCTTAGCGTTGCCGGCATTGGGATGAAAATTTACCAGAATTTAGGCGGATTTTCATCCCTATTGTCCAGCACCGCAAGTTTAAAGATGAAAGCTCTTAAAGCGCAGGTCGATTTTACCCGGTTTCATCCTTATTTCGAGAATTAAGCCCTGTAAGGATGAATCGACCGTCGAAGCAGCTCCAATCAGGTCGGCCCCCAGTTCCAGGTTCCAGGAAACTTTGGGTAAACCCTAAGAAACTTTGAGCAGCCCTTTGTTAGCCATGCAAAAGACGCCTGGGCGGGAGCCCGGGCGTCTTTTGCATTACCTTATCTTATTTATCTGTGATACTTGCGTCGAAGCAGAAGTACACTTCCTATTGCAGCTGCTGTCAGCATCATCATGATCGGGAGTACAAGATTCATATTGTCTCCGGTCTTTGTGCCAGATCCGCCTGCCGCTTCAAAGGTGTTTGTGAAAATCAGCTGCTTCTCAGATTCTACCTGAGCCTGCAGATAACCGTCGCCGCTGTCCTTTACAGTGATCGTAACGGCCTTTTCACTGGTATCGTATTTGATTTCCTTTTGCTTGTCATTGACTTCGGAAATCGTGTACTTATACGTACCTGCCTTATCGAATTCGAGAGCTTTGAAGGCGATCGCTCCTGCCTTGTCGTTCTTGGCTTCATCGATGACCTTGCCGTTTTCATCTTTCAGCTGGAAGGTGAACTGACCGTCCTTCAGGTCTTTGCCTGTCAGGCGTTTTACCGCACCGATGGAGGCCGTCGTACCCTTAGCTTCATACTTGTTGTTGAAGGTGATCTTGTTACCTTCTATTGGAGCAAATTCATTGTCCATCTGAACGACAGCCTGATGTTCGGCCTTCAGCTTGCCGTTGCCCTGATCGATGATCTGTGTATAAACAGTATACGCCTGATCATCGTAGGTCACTCCTCCAAGGTCGTTATTGACTTCACGTACCGTATAGGTGTGCTGTCCCGGCTGAGTGTATGTGATCTTGTCAAATGTCACGTTACCGCCGGCATCATTGCTGCCTGTATCAATGACCTCGCCATCCTCAAGAAGTTCAAATGTGAATTCGCCCTTCTTCAGATCTCTGCCTGTCAGCTGCTTATCGATCTTGATCTGGTCGGTTATGCTGGATGGCAGTTCTCCAACACTGTAAGTATTGGTAAATGTGAACTTCGGACCTTCCTTTGGATCGCATGTCGCTGTCAGGTGGCCGTTTCCGTCATCTTTCAGAGTGATCTTGAAAGTCTTCGTCTTATCAGTATCGTTGGTCACACCTGCTGCGGAGCCGGATTCTGTCACCTTGTATTCGAAGGTCTTTGATCTGGATCCATCTTTTTCAGGGGTCTCGCCCTTCAGCAGATCAAGGTCAAATTTGATATTGCCAAAATCAACATTTCCAGCTGCATCGTTCTTCACCGTTGTTTTATCAGGCATCGGGGCATCCTGCGTCACAGCTTCCAGAGTGAAAGTGAACTTGCCTGCGATATCATTCGGTGTCAGACCTTCTGCATGATTCAGGACCTTGCTGCCCTTGATGTCCATCGGGATCGGTTCTCCGGTGGAGTATGTGTTGATAAATTCAAACTTATCCGTACCCTGCGGATATTGTGTTACTGCCTTCAGCGTGCCGTCGCCGTTATCGGTTACGATCACGTTGAAATCAAAGGTGGTATCCGTGTAGGATACGCCTCCCAGATTCCCCTTCGTTTCGGAGACTCTGTAACTGAGGGTGTAAACTGTTTCCCCATCGTTATTGGTGGATTTGACTGCATAACCATCCTGAACAGCTTTGCTCAGAATCGTGCCGCTGCCCGCTACCTTGTCAGAAGTCCTGTAGCTGAGGGCATCGAATGGGATCGTTCCGTCAGCGTTATTTGTCTTCGTCTGCAGAACAGTTCCGTTACCTGTAGTTGGGCGAGTTGCCAGCTTAAAGGTGAACTCTCCATCTTTCAGGTTTCGACCGTTCAGAGTCTTGTCGGCACTGATGGTTGCTTTCGTTCCGCCGGACACATCTGTGGAGCCATCGTAACGATTGACGAACGGGATGGTAATTCCCTTCTCTCCAAGGGCAGGTTCTGCTGCACTTACAGTCTTATTGAAAACTTCGGTTCCAGTCTTCGTATTGGTAAGGACAACAGTTGCTGTCAGTGTTCCATCACCTGTGTCGTGAGTGGTTATCTCCAGCTTATACTGGTTCTCATCATAGGTATATCCTTTTGCATTTCCCTTTGTTTCTGCAAAGGTGTAGCTGTAGGTTTTTCCGATGTCTGACTGGGTCAGCGTCATATTCAACGAATCGAGCAGCGTTACTACTTCGCCGTCAGGCGCTGCCGTGCTTCCAAAGGTTGCACCATCGTTTTCGTCGATCCTCAGCTTTTCTGCAGAATCTTTATCCTTTGCTTTGATGCTGAACTCGAACTGATCATTCGCCATATCGTGTCCGTTAAGAACCTTGGTGACACGGACGCTGCACGCTGTATCCAGTGGCAGATCAGCTGTCTTATATTCATTAGTAAACGTCTTGCTTCCTTCTACACTGGTCACAGCTGCTTTCAGCTTACCGGAGCCGTCATCTGTAACCGTTACCGTGATGGTTCTCGGAGCCGTATCGTAGACCATTCCTGCACCTGCAGGATCCGGAGCAGTTTCTGTTACCGTATATTTATATACCCCTGCTTTAGCGAATGTGATGCTACCGAAGTCGACCGGAGCCTTTCCGTCTTTTACATCAGCTTTCTTAACCGTTACTGTAGTTTCCTTCGGCATTGGAGCCGCTTCTACGCTTTCTGGCTTCTGCGTATTCGCTATAGTGAATGTAAAGCTATCGTTATCATTCTAGCTGCGTCCCTTCAGGACTTTATTGAATCCAGTTGTGATATCTACCGGATCTGCAGCACCAGCTTCGTATGTATTGGTGAAACGCAGTGATGGTTTTTCGTTCGGATTCTCTTTACTGTTGAACACAGTCGCTGTGCCGTCTGTATAACTGCCATCATCGTTTTTCGTCTGCGGCGTGATAGTCGTTATCGCATACATCGTTCCGTCACCGTTGTCCATCACCTGGATAGCAACCAAGAAACGGGTCGTATCATACGTCACACCTGCCGCACTGCCAGAGGTCTCCTTTACGATATACTTGTAAGTTTTACCTGCATCGTTCTGAGTGAATGCCAGTCCCAGCAGCTTCTGCATGCTGTCTGGCACACCGGATGCCCTCTGCTGCGGATTGTTGAAGGATGCATCTGCTTCAGAAACGCCCGGTGCACCATCCTGCGGTGTAATTGTAAAGTTGAATTCTCCTGCCTGCATGGTTCTGCCATTCAGCACTTTTTCTACCAGCAGACCGCCTGTAGTTTCGTATGCAAAGGAAGCTTCATAGGTGTTCTGGAAAACCGCCTTATCCGTTGCATCAGAAACGGTTCCGTTATCGTAAGTCACACTTGCTTTCAGCTTGCCCGGATGCTCTGCATCGTCCTTTACGACTACAGTAGCTTTCGTCGTGTGCTGGTCATAAGTCACACCGCCAGCCATCGGATTCGGTACGGTCTCCTTTATGTCGAAGGTATAGGTGCCTTCTTTTGTAAAGGTCACATCGCCGAAGTTGAAGCTTGCAGGCTCGCCGTTCGTTCCGCCAGATACGGATGCTCTATCGCCGTTCTTTGCGATGGTAACAACCTTATCTTCAAGCGCTTTCTTCGTGCTGTCGTCTCTTGCTGTCAGCGTAAAATCGAAAGTTTCATCACTCAGCATATCTCTGCCGGTCAGTGTCTTGTCACCTCTGAGAGCAGTATCAGTATCAACTGACAGTGTCACGGGATCTGCTTTATAGGAATTGTGGAATACCGGGACTTCAACAGCCGCTCCCTTATCATTCAGATACGTTCTGTCTACAACTACCGTGTCTTTACCTTTCACATTCTTAATGTATACCTTCAGCTGGATCGTATACTTCGCCGGGTCATAAGTGATGCCGTTTAAGGTGTAGTTATTTGCTCCTTGCGGAAGAACTTCCTCCAGGGTATATTCATATTTCTTTGGATTATCTTTCGTTGCGCCCTGTGCATCAGCAATCGTAAACGTCTTGCTCGTAAATGTTACTTCATTGCCAACATTCTCTGCGACTATAGAGCTTTCACCGTTTGATAGCGGAGCTCCATCGATCGCTGTGATTTTAAATCTATAGTCACCGTTTTTCAGTGTTCTGCTTCCCGTATGATCAACGAATACTTTTGTAGCTTTTACACTAACAGATTCCGAATTAGTATCATACACATTCTTGAAAGTAGCAGTCTTGTCTGCCGCCACGGTCGCAGCAGCCAATTCCGTTCCGCTGTCATCATGCGTTTTCTTCATCGCGGCAGCAGCCTTCAGCGTTCCGTTGTCATCGGTCACCGTTACCGTTACCGTATATACTGCGTTAGAATAAGAAACCCCTGGCTTCCTGTTTTCTCCAGGATCCTTTTCTGTGATCTGATACTCATAAGTACCAGGCTTCGTGAAAGTGATGTCTCCGAAAGCTTTTGTAATGTTATTCTTGTCAGAAACTGTCACTTCTGCTGTTTTGATTCCATCCGATTCTGTATACCCATTTGGCATCGGCGTATTACTGCTTGCGGTCAGCAGGAAAGTAAACTGAGAGTCTTTAAGGTATTCCATATCCCACGCAGAATCACCATTCGCCAGCTGGAATTGCTTCTTCACTTTAAGGTTTGCAGAACCGTCAAGCGTTCCCGGATCAGCTTTGTATGTGTTGGTATAGTTTATGACAGTCTGCTGATTGCCGATGATGGTTCCTGTGGCCGTTACGTCTCCGTTGTTGGCTGTGTTTACAACTGCGTTATCTCCGGCGGCTGTTCCTGTAAAGTGTGCTGCTTTGGTTTCCGTTACAGCATAGGTGGTTCCGGATTCCAGACCATAGATCTTGAGAGTCTGCCCATCTTTTAATGTAAAGGTGTCTTCTGATTTTATGGTGAATTCATTGCCTGTAGCTGTTGTTCCGGTATATTTCTGTGCCGTATATTTTTCTTTCAGCTGAGATCCTTCTTTCGCTGTCAGTTCCAGCTTATAGGTGAATTCCTGATTTTTCAGGCTGTCAGGCACTTCATGTCCTTCTGCCTTTTTTACCGTTTTTGTGATGTCCAGTTCGCCCGGAAGGTCTAAGGTCATTTTACCGTTGTTTCCCAGGTATGTGGTAACCCCACTCCCTTCAGTGCCATAATCCCATGTCGGTTTGATAAAAGTGGAGGCAGTTCCTGTTTTATTTGTTCCTTTGTTTTCTGTAAAGTAGGACAGACTGGTAGTTCTCGGCGCGCCTGCAGGGATGTAGTATTTGCCTGTCTTAAGGTCTTTCTTTGCATAGCCTTCCACCAGGATATCACTGTTTCCTGGGATTGTTACTGTATTTGTCTCCTTTTTTGCTTTACCATCAGATTCCAGCTTGTAGTAATTGCGCTGATAATAATAAGTCGTTCCTCCAGTAGTGTCTATTGAAGTCGCTGGATCAGTGCAGTTTTTATCTGTATAAAGAGGTGCATCTTCCTGGAAATAGTAGAAGTCGTTTGTGGTCGCCGGCACGAAATGGGAATATGCGCCGATCGTTTCTGGCTTGTCATCTGCTCCCGCTTCATATTTGTTGCTATAGAACTGCACCTGACCTTCACCGTTCGTGTTTGTTGCGATATACGCCTGCATCGCTGCATCCGGATTTTCGATCTTCTTCTGTGCGTCAGCTTTCAGACTGACATCGTAGAAGAGACGCATCGGATACGTTTCATCGATGGTCATGTTCCCGCCTTTTGTGATCTCATAGTACCGAAGCGGAATCAGATTCGCCGGAATCTTGACGGTAACAAGATCTCCTTTCTGCAGAGAACCTTCTCCCACGGCCTGTTCCACCGTGATCGTGATATCCTTCAGATTTCCTTCTGGATACACATGATTGGTATCCGGGATCTCCGCTTCATAGGTGTAGGATATCGTTTTCTTTGTACCTGTGGAAGTTTCTGTCTTCTTCGGGTTATCGTATATCTTATTTGCATAGACCAGAGTATTCATATCATCGACCTGCATATAGTCACCCAGCTGATCCGTAAAAGTGATATATCCACTTTCGTTCGGCTTTTCTCCCTGATCCACATGAGTCGGAGATTGGGCATCTGCCACGATATCCTCTGCAATTTCATCAAAGATAGTGTTTAACGTCGATGCATCCGTCGCTGCTTTATAGAAGTTACTGTCCGGTGCACGATCACCTAGATTATTGTATGCGGTCGCCTTCGGATAGTTGCTGGACATGCCGTGCATATAGGCGTTGAAAGGTCCTGTAGTATCAGACGCATTCGCGGAACCAAAGACTCCAATGGTGTAGATATCGGCCTTGGCTTTTATCCCTTTAGCGATCCCTATTGCATCATCGGCCACCTTGCCATTAAATCCGGATCCATGATTCGGCTCTCCATCAGTAAAGAATATAACAATCTTTTTTGCATTTTCACGTGGATTTAAAGCATTATTATTTGATGGTGTTTCAGGACTTACAAGTTGCTTCGCAAGGTCCATTGCATAATCAGCAGATGTTGCACCTGCAGGCTCAAGCTTATTTACCAGTTCTTGTAATTCGGTTCTATTAGATTCACCCTCCGCAGTAGTATAGGCCTTATATCCACTGACGATCTGGGTGTAATTGTATGTATAACCGCCGTCTTTATAAGTATCATTTCCGACCGTATTTTTCTTTTCCCCCACGAACTTCACCAGAGAGATTCTGCTCTGTTTGTTCGTATCCGACAGTTTGTCATTTTTTTTTGCTGCCTGTTCAATAAAACCATTTACTGCATCCTGTAACATTTTCATTTTTGTTGTGGATGAATAGAACTGTTCATGTGATGGATTGCTATCGTCTGCACTGGTTTTGGGTGTCACATATTTTATGTCAAACCCCAAAAATCCACTATAATAATACCAGCTTTTCTCTGACTTGCTGTACCACACTTCGGTATACTCTCCGCTGCGCAGTATATAATATGATTTGCTCGTATCCAGCTGATAAACCTCCTGATAGCTCCCGCTGGGATCATCCATGCTTCCAGACACATCCAGTACCAGCACGATATCGAGTGGCACTGTTGTCTGTCCCATTATCTTCGCTGTCGAGGATAATGCTGACAACCCTACCAGGAAGTCGGATCCATCTTTCTTTTTAATCTCTGCCGACTGTCCGGCTTTATCGACCAACTCCACATTCCCTGTTGACACGGACTTGTCCGTCCAGATACGGCCGACGTTCTTCGTGCTGTTATCCAGCGTCTCATGCCATTTGTTGATGGTGACGTTATCCGCCACTGTGGTTTTTGCTGCTGCCGCTTGCCACGGGAAGAGTCCCCATACGAGGAATCCTGCCATGACGACGGCCAGTGCCGACGCGGCAATTCGTTTGTTTCTTTTTCGTTTCCAAAAGTCTTTCATGTTACACGCACTCCTTTTGACGATTCAAAAAATAAGATAAGTAAAGTGATAAATCATAAAAAGAACTCTCGCCCTTTTGTTAGAGTATCTTATCACAATTTAACCCCCCCTAATCCGTTTTGGTGCGAAACGCAAAAATACGGCGTGAAATGACACTTTTGTTACAGCATCTGGAATTATTATTCATATATTGTAAACGCACAAATTAATCTACTATTTTCAGCCTCCTTCGCCACCCCTTACCAGTATCGCGGCAGCACGAATTCTTCGATGATCTGGCGGATGATTTCCAGGCTGCGAACGTCCTCTTCGAATGTATAGATCAGGTTTTTCCACTGATAGCAGCCGTGCTCCCGGTAATCCTTCATCCGCTGCAGGGCGTGCTCCCGATAGTCTTTGTCTGAATCGATGAGTCCAAAATGCTCCCAGATGATCTGGGTGCCGTCGCGACAGGTGATGACGAAATCCGCGTAATAGCAACGGGTCCCGACGATGATTCCCTCATCATAAGTATACTCGATCCCGTAATCCTCCAGAGCGTTTCCGATGCTCTGCTCCGATTTGGAGCGCACCAGTTCGCCGCCGTTGGTTTTGTAGATCAAATGCTCCGGATAATAAGGATTCTTACAGTACTTCTTCTTTTTCTTTTTGAAGCGATAATATTCACGAGGCAGCTGCCGAAATCCCGGCGGGAGGCTTTGCATGATATCGTCGAAGCTGGTATTCTGGCAGTCCTTCAACACTTTATCCAGGATTTTCAGATTATCCTGCAAAGCATCCCGCTCTTCCTGCAAATACCGCTTCAGCGCCAGCCCCTGCACCAGCTGCTGATCTCTCGTGATGCCGAATCGCTGGTCATTGAGTTTCTGGACACAATAATACTTCTGGTTTTTTCGCGCGAAGATCAGATCGCCCGGCGGCAGGCTCTTCATCTGGATACGGATATCCTGCAGCCTTTCCTCATGATCCATCTTCGCATGTTCTACGAAACGTTTGATGTTCTGCACGGTCATTCCCCCTTTTCTCTGTGCACGCCGGCCCGCCAGCCAGGCGTGCGGCTTTTTCGCGTGTGCCATCTATTAACCAGGCACACGGCTTTTTATTAACATAAATTACCAATGTGCAGAAATCAACCTTTTTCACTACAAAAACAGAAAGCCTTCACCGATTCTCCAAATTCTTCCATATTCCTTTGAGCTGCCACTTCTTTCTTTCTGAAAAGTTGCAGAAAAACGCTGATTAAGCAGAAAAAAACAGGCGCTGCAAGGGTCATAACCCCTGCGGTGCCTGTTTTGCACAAATTAGTATTTCATTTTCGATCTCTGTCAGCAAACCAGTAAACCTTCGACATCATCGAAACGTCAAAGTTTCTGTTTTTGCAGCATTAAAGAATGCATCTCGTAGAAAATCGTGCCGGAAAACCTCATTCTACTTCTAGTTTCTTCACTGCATCGTCGAGCCAGTGACCTTCGAAGTCTTCGATCTCGCCATTGTCACATGCTGTTGCCAGCTTCGGATCGATCGGCAGTCTGCCTAATACATCGATGCCATATTCCTTCGCAACATCAGCTACCGTGCTCTTGCCGAACACATCGATTTCCTTGCCACAGTCCGGGCAAGTCAGATACGACATGTTTTCCACAAGACCTAGCACCGGAATGTCCATCATTTCTGCCATGCGAACGGCCTTGCCTACGATCATAGAAACCAGCTCCTGCGGAGAAGTCACCACGATGATGCCGTCAACCGGCAGAGACTGGAATACCGTAAGCGGAACATCACCGGTTCCCGGCGGCATATCAACGAACAGATAATCCACTTCGCCCCACAGCACATCAGTCCAGAACTGCTTTACCGTGCCTGCGATGACAGGACCTCTCCAGATGACCGGATCAGTGTCATTTTCAAGCAGATTGTTTACAGACATAGTGCCGATGTCCGTCTTCGTGCGCAGAGGGAAGATCCCCAGCTCATTAGCCGAAGCCTTTTCTGTCACGCCGAACGCCTTCGGGATGGACGGACCCGTGATATCTGCATCCAGGATCGCAGTCTTGTAGCCCAGGCGATTCATGGAAACTGCCATGAGAGATGTCACCATGGATTTGCCGACACCACCCTTGCCGCTGACAACTGCGATGACCTTTTTGATGTCGTTAAAGCTGTTGGTTTCAGCCAGCAGACTCTGAGGCTGGCTTCCACAGCTTCCCGCCTGAGAGCAGCTTCCGCAGTTGGAATCGCAGCCGCCGCTGGAGCCGCAGCCAGAATCACCGCCACAGCCTGAGCCGCAGCCCGCTGACGTATCCTGTGTTACTTTTTCTTTATCTTCCATTTTTCCTACCTCTTTCAATGTTTTCATGCGATCCTTATATTATACCTGTTTCGCCCCCGGAAAACAAGGGAGAAGCAGAAAAGTAAGCAACTATCCTGTAGGATTACAATACATGTGTTACAACTAAATAAAGAAAAAGCGGAAACTTCAATTCTGTGTTAAAGTTAAGTTACCACACAAAACCATACACTGGAGGTTTCCGCATGACAAGTATA
>NZ_JACRWC010000093.1 GCF_014306095.1 Lentihominibacter faecis | reverse complement strand
CCCACTAGATCGCTCGCGGCAGCGTCAGATGTGTATAAGAGACAGCCTCTTTATAAAAATCATTTCCTGTTTTATCCGCCTTTTTCCCGGCAAATTTTACGATAGAAATTTTATTTTTATCTTCATCATTTTTAATTCCATTGTTAGTAGTATCGGTTTCATCAATGAATCCATTTACTGCGTTTTTTAATGCAGTCATTTTTTTCTGACTGTCTTTCACATAAAATTGCGTATGGGTCCGATCCGAATCATTCGGTCCGTTTTTGGGTACTACTGTGTTCAAAGAGAATTCTTGATGCCATGTACCATTCCGATATGAAACTTTACGATATACTTTGTCTCCCCACAAGTCCGTCGTCGAAATATAATAGGTTTTATCCTTCTTGATATCACTACCATAAACTGCATCATAGCTTACAACATCTCCATTCATACTACCGGACACATCCAGTACCAGTACGATATCCGACGGCTTACCCTTGGTCTTTACTTCCCCTTTTACATAGGTTTCTAACGTCAGTTCACCTGTAATATCTCCATTTTTATCCTGTTCCAGATCACTTAATGTTTTATTACGATAAATAGCATTGTTTTCTCCGATAGGAATCGCGGATGGATTCTTTACCTCATACGGCCGCGCTGCCGAAGTACCGTTTTCCCCTTCTGCCGCAAACACGCTTGGAGCCATGCTCAGCACCAGCATCAACGCGAGGATCCATGCGATCCCTTTTTTACACATCTTCACACTCATTTCCTCCTGTCCGTAAATAAATAAACGTTTTTGTCATGTGTCATGACCTATTTTTACCACCGCTTTCGCAAGGTACACAAATTTAGTTTCGCTATGGTAGCATCAGTCTATTCAAGTGGCAAGGGGGTGGAAATGCCGTGATTTGTCCGAGGGGGATGCTTGTGATTTTTACAGAGGGAGAACAATTCGTTCCGAAACGTACTATCTGTCACCCTATACCTGTTCACCGGGGGGCACTCCAGCAGAAGAATATTCAAAAATAAAAAAGATGTCCGGACAGATGAACCGGACAAAAAATATTTTAGTAGGATGTATAATACTAGTTCTTTTTCCACGAGATGGATTTATTTCTATATTCAAGAAATAAATATTTTGACCCGAAACCCCCGCAGTATGACAAAAGAGCCCCCCTGGTCGCCGGAGGCTTTGCAGAAATCCGGAGAATGGCCCAGGCAGCACTACACCTCTACTGGTGCAGTGCTTCAACAAAGGCCGGCAGGAACTGCTTCTTGCGGGAAACGATATCTTTCAAGATGATATGCTCGTCGCCGTCCGCGATGTCAAAGGCTTCCTTGGCCAGAAGATCAGCGTGCAGACCGCAGCAGAGAAGTTCCGTAGAGGTGTCTACGATATTAGTCATCATCATGAACATCATATCCAGATCCTGCTGTTCCATGACCTGAGGCAGATACGCTTCCACCTTTTCGCGGATGCTGTCCAGCTCCCGGCTATCCATGGAAGTAACCTGGCTGACACCGAAAGAGCGACCTTCATTATTAAAGATCTTGAAGTCCTGATAACATATTTCTTCCGGGGTCTTGCCCTGCAGGCTGCTGGCCGCCTGGAACATATTATTAGCCATCTCGGTGATGTTGATGCCCGCCATATCCGCAAGCCGCTCGCAGGTGGCACGATCTAAAGCCGTGCAGGTCGGGGAGCGGAACATGAGGGTATCGGAGATGATAGCAGAAGCCAGAAGCCCTGCGATCTTGCGATCCGGCACAACGCCTTTCTCATCGTAAAGCTGGGTGATGATAGTCGCCGTACAGCCCACCGGCTGATTGCGGAAAAATACCGGTTCCAGCGTCTCGAATCCACCCAGTCTGTGGTGATCGACGATTTCCAGTATATCTGCTTTCTGGATACCGTCTACCGCCTGGCTGATCTCATTGTGGTCCACCAGGATAACTTTTTTTCGATTCATATTCAACAGTCTGCGCCGCGAGATCAATCCCACATAATTGCCGCATTTTTCAACGACTGGGAAGTTATGGAACCTGTTGGTTTTCATAATGTTTTCGATATCTTCCACGGCATCACCCATCTGGAATGTCACCAGATTTTCCCCGGTCATAAAGAACTGCACCGGCATACTCTGGTTGATAAGTCTTGCCGCTGTGAAGGTGTCATACGGTGTGTTGATGATGATGCAGCCCCGCTCTTCTGCCAGTTTTTTGATGGTCTTGGTCGGAGTTGCCCCCTGACACATCACCAGGCATCGGGCTCCCAGTTCGATGGCCGTAAAGTGAGTCTCGAACCGATTGCCGGCAATGACCAGATCCGACGGCTCGATCACTTCCTCCATAACATCCGGGCTGGATGCCGCGATCGTTACTTTCCCATCCTCAAAGACCTCATCCGATCCGCCGCAGACAATATGCCCGTTCAGGGTCTCTGCAATGCTGGCAAACCTCGTCCCTGCGCGCGACAATACACTGCTGTCGCTCTTGTCCATATAGGACTGGGCGATATCCGTGATGGTCACGATCCCCTTCAGTTTTCCTTCTGCCAGCACCGGCACTGACTTGGCGTGTTCTTCCTGCATCAGCTCCCATGCCTGCTTGATAGACGCGCGCCCTTCGATCCCCGGAACCAGGTTCAGATCCATATCGGCGATCTGCGGCTGCACATTGTCCTGATACTGTGGCGGCTCCACGTCGAAATACTCCAGCACGTATTTCGTCTCCTCATTGACGATCCCTGCCCGGCAGGCGATATATTCCGGGATCGGGACCGGCATCCCTTCCTGCAAAGGATTCTCCGCTTCGAAAGTTCCGTCGGCAAGCTTTCTCTCCAGCACCGCTTTCTTCAGTTCCGTATAAGCGATAGCCGAGCAGATGGAATCAGTATCCGGATTTTTGTGCCCTATGATATAAATTTTTTCTCTTGTTCGAGTTCCTTCTGATGTCATGGTGTTTCTCCCGTTTATTCCTACTGTTGTTTTACTTTATAGTACTGCTTTTTTCTCATCTCGTCAAAATATTTTTCCCCGAAGCGGTCCTGTTTGTGCTAGAATGTTTTATAGTATATTATGGTGCAGAGTTCTGCACACGTTTTGACACACAGGAGGGAAAATCATGAATATTGTTTGCTTAGACATGGAAGGCGTTCTGGTTCCGGAAATCTGGATCGCATTCGCCGAAGCTACCGGAATCGAAGAATTGAAGAAAACTACGCGCGACGAGCCGGATTACGATAAACTGATGGAATACAGACTGAATATCCTGAAAGAACACGGTCTGGGAATCAAAGAGATCCAGGATACGATCAGCAAAATCGACCCGATGCCGGGTGCAAAGGAATTTCTGGACGAGCTGCGCAGCATCACGCAGGTCATCATCATCAGCGACACATTCGAACAGTTCGCACAGCCTCTGATGAAAAAGCTGGACTGGCCGACACTGTTCTGCAACACGCTGGAAATCGCAGAAGACGGCACGATCTTAAAGCATAAAATGCGCTGTGAGAAATCCAAATACACTACGGTAAAAGCGCTGCAGTCCTGCGGATTTGAAACCATCGCCAGCGGCGACAGCCATAACGATATCGGCATGATCCAGGCAAGCAAAGCCGGATTCCTGTTCAAGAGCACCGACGCCATCAAAGCGGAATATCCAGAGCTGCCGGCTTACGACGAGTACGACGATCTGCTGGCTGCCATCAAGGAAGTACTGTAAAAGCTGCTCCGCGCATCCCGGATCAAACAAAAAAGCAACAAGCTGGTCGCATGAAATCCATGCGCCAGCTTGTTTTCTTTTTCATTATATATACGCGCTGCGGTCGCGCTCACCTTAGGATTTTACGAAGCCCTCACAAAGGCCTTTGCAGCAAAACCGCCTGCATAATACAGCGCCAGACCTGCCGCTACGCCGTAGGCCAGATTGTTGGTCGCCACAACGATGACCACCGTCAGCAGCGTCGTCAAAATCTCCAGCGGCGACTGATCCTTGAGGGAACGGAGCGAATCCCAATCGAAGGTCGCGATGGACACGGTGATCATTACCCCGATGAGCGCCGCCAGCGGAATGATGTTGAGCAACCCGCTGCCAAAGCCCAGCACTGCGATGAGCATGACGCCCGCCACCAGCGTGCTGAGACGGCCCCGGCCGCCCGACTTGACGTTGACGATGGCTTGCCCGATCATGGCGCAGCCCGGCATGCCGCCGATGCAGCCGCACACCATATTGGTGATGCCCTGACTGCAGGATTCCCGGTTAGTGTCGCTGGTCGTCTCCGTCATCTGATCCACCACCTGCTGGGTCAGCAGGGTTTCGATGAGGCCAACAAAAGCCAGGGAAATGGAGTACGGCAGGACGATTTTCCACGTTTCCAAACTGAGGAGCAAGGTCGGCAGATGTACATCCGGCAGTGCCGCCGTCATGTTACCCATATCGCCGATAGACGTTGTAGTCAGACCCAGGAATACGCTTGCCGCCGTTACGACGATGATAGCAATCAGCGTGGATGGTACAGCCTTAGTGATCCGCGGGAACAAATAGACGATGACGATCCCGGCTGCCACCAGCGCATACATGGTCAATCCGCCGCCCAGCGCATTCTTGATCTGGGACACGAAGATGATGATGGCCAGCGAATCCACGAATCCGGTCATGACACACTGCGGAATGTACTTGATCAGCCTGCCCACCTTGCAAAGCCCCATGATGAGCTGGAAGATCCCGGCTAAAAATACCGCTGCAAATAAATACTCTGTCCCGTATTCTGCGATGAGGGCTACTACAACCAGCGCCATCGAACCGGCTCCCGCGGACACCATGGCCGGCCGGCCGCCCAGAAACGCCGACAAAATCAGAAATGCGACAGATGTATACAGTCCCAGCATCGGATTGACCCCCGCGATGATGGTGAAACCCACCACCTCCGGGATGACGGAAAACGCGGATACCAGTCCGCCCAGGAAGTCGTCCTTCGGGTTGTCCCGCCACTGAGATATTTCGTTTTTCATGAGTGAGTTCAATTTTTTCTCCTTAAAATGTGATGTCGGTGTGCGGCTGGTTTTCTGGCGGCGATCGCTTGGACTGTTGCCGCTTGCACGCGGAACAGCTACATCCCGCCCCACCCGGACACCAAGAGCTATTATACTTTTTTTGTAAGGTCGGCGCAAGGGGGAGTCATCAGGAAATTCGAGGGGGGGGAGAACTCGCCACGGACTCTGAAAAAGTTGCCGCGGACGGTCCTATGGGCCATCGGCGACTCTGCAAAGACTTCGGCTGGGGCTCTGGTGCGGTTTTATTTGCAAAATCTTCGTTTCGTGAAATTTCTCAGGCAAATCGAGAATCTACAAGGATTTTAGCTCGACTGCTTTTTGCAAAATCTTCGTTTGACGAATATTTTAAGCAAAAACGAGAATCTGCGGCAGCAGCTCCAAAAGAGTTTATATTCTATTTCTCGAAATTGAAATTTTTTCGGGAGATCTCGGGACTCTAGTCCCGTAAACCGACACTCAACAGGGATGCCATTTCTCAGGATTCTCGATAATCGCCAAAAATTTTGCATTTCGAAGATTTTGATAGGAGGCGAACTATTCTATCGTTGAGATTTTCTTCGTTTGATGGTGTTTTTTGATGAAAACGAAGATTTTGCAAATTGGGATTTAATCGGGGTGGCGGCTTTGTTATAATGGTTTCAGTAACATGATGTGGGGCATCCACATAGGATAAAAGGAGTAGGATATGAGCCGACCTAAACCCGGTGCAGAGAGCGCGATGCGGAGAGGATTTCCCGATGCGGTGCAGAAAAAAATACTGATTATATACGGGACGATTTTCGGCGCGGGAGTGCTTTATGCATTTTTGATCCTGCATACGCCGTTTCGGATCCCGTGCCTGTTTCGGGAGGTCACGGGGCTGCAGTGTCCGGGGTGCGGCACATCGCGGATGGCGCTGGCCTTGATGCGGTTTGATATCCCTGCGGCTTTTGCCTATAATCCTGTAGCTTTTTTTAGCTTCCCCGCATGGTTCCTCATCAGCATTGCAGGATTTTTCGGACATCCGAAAATCTTGCGAGATCCAAAGATCCTTCTGCGAATCCTTTACATCAATATCGTGATCTATATGATTTTTGCGATTTTTCGAAATCTGCCACTTTCTGGTTAAATCCTTTGTTTCTCGTTAAATTTTACATTTTTTATCCGGGATTTAATGTTTTTCGATTGAGTATGATTGACTTTTGCGAATAGTCAATTTACAATAGGAATATAATGTAAGCCATTTTGAAGCCAGGAAAGGAATTCATCATCATGAACGAAAATAACAATATGAATAATAATTACACGAACAACCCGGCTCCTGAGCAGCCGGCGAACGACAACATGTATCAGGAAACAACATCTCAGCCGCAGGATCAGAATACATATCAGCAGGCGCCTGCGCAAGACGTCGGCAACATGTACCACTATAACGAACAGGGTACCGGACAGTATCAGCAGCCTGCACAGAATGCCAGTCAGCAGTACAATACTTACGGCACCGGCAACCAGGCTTCCGGCGGATATCAGTACACTGACTCTGCTCAGCAGAATGCCGGTCAGCAGTACAATACTTACGGCACTGACAACCAGGCTTCCGGCGGATATCAGTACACTGACTCTGCTCAGCAGAATGCCGGTCAGCAGTACAATACTTACGGCACTGACAACCAGGCTTCCGGCGGATATCAGTACACTGACTCTGCTCAGCAGAATGCCGGTCAGCAGTACAATACTTACGGCACTGACAACCAGGCTTCCGGCGGATATCAGTACACTGACTCTGCTCAGCAGAATGCCGGCCAGCAGTACAATACCTACGGCACCGGCAACCAGACGTTCGGCGGAAACAACGACCAGTTTACCGGTGGACAAAATTACAATGCAGGAAACGCATATAACACTTACCAGACTTCCGGAACGAACGGTCAGCCTCCGGCACACGGCAAGGCAGTCGCATCCCTCGTTCTGGGTATTGCAGGTCTGGTGTGCTGCGGTGTCTGTGGTCTTATCGGTCTCATTCTGGCGATCTCCGCAAAGAATGAAGGAAATGATGAAGGTATCCGGAAAGCCGGATTTATTCTGGGCATCATCGGCTGTGCACTGTGGGCAGTGGGCATAGTAGTTGCGATCATCAACGATTCATTCTCCACCTGGATGTATTAAAAGTCCCGCGCAACTTCACAAAGATAAGAACAGGCAGCCTGCAGCGAAAAATCGCTGTAAGCTGCCTGCTTTGTTTTTTTGTATGGGAGGGAAGCCGGCGATCTAAAAGCAAATGGGAAAAGCCAGCGATCTGAAAGCAAGATCGAATCCACCGGAAGCAAAACGCTTAAAATGACAATCCGTCTAAAATCTTCTGCGCGATCCGCTCAGCTGCATCATCTTTATCATGATAGACAACCAGCTCGTAACACTTGTCGTTCGCGATGAAACAGATTTGTT
The DNA here is from genome assembly GCF_014306095.1 of Lentihominibacter faecis. GTDB lineage: Bacteria > Bacillota > Clostridia > Peptostreptococcales > Anaerovoracaceae > Lentihominibacter > Lentihominibacter faecis. The sequence continues at coordinate 12,717 of NZ_JACRWC010000093.1, read as the reverse complement.
TATAATCTATGCTATCTTCCTTCTCTGGATTCTGCGCGGTCCCTTCGACGGCTGGGATCCCATGGAATTCTATGCTTTCGACAGTCATATTTTCATCTTCTTCCAGCGCCTCCCGCAGGTCACTTAACTGAATCGTTGTTGCTTCATTATCATAGCAATAAAGAATCGCCGGATCCTCGTCCGGACTTAAAATCAACCATTCTCCCTCCAGATCCTCATCGCCTTCTCTGGAAAAATTCTGAAAAAGCTTTCCGATAGCCGTGAGATCGTCAAACGACGATACCGTCCAGGAATCTTCCAATGTCAAAGTCGCACCATCCAGGTCGTGTTCAACCGCTTCACCCGTCTCCCCGTTGATCATCCAATTCAGGATATTTGACGGATGTTTGGCAACGTAGTTCAGCGCCCCGGTTGCCACCACTGAAAAAGCCACGATAACTGCGACCGTCAATATGGTCAGTGATTTCTGATGAGAATCGCGCTGTATCAGCCACCCTGCCAGAGCTGCGATGACTGTAGCAATCAAGATCGAAATGACATACTGCATGGTTTTCCTCCTAAAAAAGATACTGTGCATGACCACAGAATCAGTACGAAATCAAAACTCCCCATTCTTATCTCTGCACGCGGTACCAATCGAGAACAGCGCTTAGATTTTCCGCCTTGACTCGCTCGCCTCCGTGGAGCATCATATCCAACATATCGTCCTCCTCAGAAGTACGGTCTGCCTTTTCAGCAAGGCTCTTACCCATTGTTTTAACCATAATTTCCATCATAGGGCGGTAGATACCATGCAGCTTTTTCACATTAAAATCCCCTTGCAGTGTGAACAGCGGAATGTCTGCCGGAATTGCTGATTTTTTCCGCACACTTTCTATTTGCGTCCCGGTCTGTCCCATGCCAACTCCGCAGACAGCACATACCCGATAGCGTTTTGCAGCCTCAGCATAGCCCTTGACCGAACCAGCCATGATCCAACCCAGATAAATGATCTTTGCTTTGGAAAAGACCTGCTTCTTCGCTTCTGCAAAAGAGTACACCGGAAGTCCAGTTTCCTGCGCCAGCAGCTTGGCATATCTTTCGGCACTTCCTGTGTTGGTAGTGTAAACAATTGCATCCATAGTAGTCTCCTTTCAAAACGATAATCTGTAATCAGACTCCACCTTGGAAATAAAGTGATCAATATGTATAGCCAGTAAAGAAGAAACCGATTCTTTTTCCTCGGCATCGTCGTAAACACTGTATAGAAGATACATCGGACCATAGAATTCCAGCGCTAACTGCATAGCGTCCTCATCAGAATCTACTAGCTTGCGGAAGATTGCCGCCATGTACTCCAAAGGTCCACCAGCAAGATAGTCATGATGAAGTTGTGCCAGTTTTGGATCACGGTATTGCTCCAGCGTCAGCATTTTACGGAAATTGGAGGAAAATGGCTCCTTTGTCCAATGGTCAAATTGTGCAAGACTGTACGTGCGAATCTTTTGAACTGGTGCATGCAGATATGCTTCTGCAAAGCCATCTGGTTCCGTTTCCGGCATTTCATACGTCTCAGCACGTTCATAGTCCATCTTGTTCATTCGCTCCACGATCTTATCCAAAATTTCTTGTTTGCTGGCATAGTGCTTATACAATGCGGCTTTCGTAAACCCCACCTGTCTCGCAATATCACTCATAGACGTCCCCAGGTAGCCGTTCTGTGCAAACAGTTCCAGTGCTATTCTCAAAATCCGTTCCTTTGTACCCTCTGCCATAATTGTCTCCTTCAATAAAGTAACCGTTCGGTAACTTTATTATAGTTACCGAACGGTTACTTGTCAAGAGCCGATGAAAAAAAGTGAATTTATTCGTAATAATTCTAAGATAAAGAAAAAACCCTTGCATTTTGATATGTACCCTCTTTACTGGACCGACCGGTAAGGAGGGTATTTTTATGCGGTATAGTTATGAGTTTAAGAGAAATGCTGTTGAATTGTATCGGGAGGGTTTATGGCCAGAGACTCCCAAAGGGGTGAAGGAGTATAACTTTAGAAAAATGGTAAGGAGCTGGGTACGACTAGAAGAGGCTAAATGAAATCATTTCTTATGATTTATCATTAAGCCCTAATCTAGAGCAAGTGAAGAGAATGTTAGACAGAGCATTTGAAAGGTTTCCGATAGTAAATGGATTAGTATTTCATTCAGATCAAGGATGGCAATATTAACATGTTTACCATAGAAATAGGCTTAGTAAACACGGAATCATTCAATCTATGTCGAGAAAAGGGAACTGCTATGATAACTCCATTATGGAAACATTCTTCGGAAGAATGAAGAATGAGATGTACTACGGATATGAAAAAGCAGTTGAAGAATATATAGATTATTATAATAACAAAAGAATTCAAGCTAAAACAAAATGGATGCTTCCTGTGAAATACAGGGAAACATCCATGTGTTTCATTGTCAATTCCCCTTTATTATAAAATATTTCAATGTGCTAGGAAACATTTTATTCTTTTCGCGTCTTACTTTTTTCACCACATAAAAACCCCCGATTCCAAGGGTTGGAATTCGGGGGTCGTCCACACAAATGGTGTTGAGCAAAATGCTCGCTGGAATAGGTCTGCGTCGTTGGCGCCACGGAGCAAAGCTCCTGCGACATATGACGGCGCACATTCCATTGCTCTGCTCCATTCGGAGCAATCGCAAGGACAAGTGCTGCTATCTCTTCGGTAATCGAGATTAACGCTTTGATAGCTGACAACCGTTGAAATTAGTGGATTTTGCTTTGTCAATGTTAGTAGTGAGTTTGTAATTGAAAACTGCTCATGGCTACTCACCACTTTTGATTGTTCTCTCCCATTAACTGGTTTCAGCACGACTAACTAAGCAAGTTCATAGCAGAGGCCATATGGCTTACCAGGTACGAACTTACCAGAGCCCTTTTCACCAACATACTTGCCGGCATCGGCTACGAGTTCGCCTCTCAGGAATACCTTGTCTGCACGACCAATCTGATCAAATCCTTCAAATGCGCAGTAGTCGCATCCCTGCAGGCTGTTTTCGATTGAGATTGTGCCCTTGTATGTAGGATCCCAGATTACTACGTCAGCATCCGATCCAACTGCCAGGGTGCCCTTCTGCGGGAACAGACCGTTGATCTTAGCAGGATTTGTAGCAATGAGCTCTACGAATTTCTTTCTTGAAATCTTGCCCTTTTCAACACCTTCTGTCCAAACAACCGGTATTCTGTTCTCGAGGCCCGGAGCTCCGTTCGGGATGTCAGCAAATGTCTTGCCTTCACCATAACCAGCATGCTTATGTGTTTCATAGTTAAATCCGCAGTGGTCTGAACTGATTGCATTCAGCCAGCCTTTCTTAACAGCTTCCCACATAGCATCCAGGTGATCCTGTGAACGCAGTGCCGGTGAACAGACTGCCTTCGCACCTTCGAATCCCGGCTTCTCCAGAGCGTCTGTTGTGATCGTGAGGTAGTGTGTGCATGTTTCGCCGAAGATAGCAACACCCTTTTCATATCTGTCTCTGATTACCTCCATTGCACCCTTCGCCGTTACGTGAACAATATAAATTGGTGCAGCTGCCAGTTCTGCCAGATATGCAGCACGGCTAACTGCTTCTTCCTCAACAACCGGTGGTCTTGAAAGTGCGTGGCCAATCGGACCGGTTACACCGCTTGCCGCTACCTGCTTCTGCAGTGTTGCGATCATATCCGCGCTCTCGGCGTGAACCATGATCGTAACGCCGGATTTCTTCGAGGCCTGCAGCGCTTTGAGGACTGCATCGTCATCGCAGTGATATGGCTGTCCTCTGTAAGCCATGAACAGTTTCAGGGATGTTACGCCATACTCAGGCATATGCTCGATTTCTTCGAACAGAGCATCATTCGCATCATATACAACACCGTGATAGCCATAGTCACAGCATGCATTTCCATCGACCTTGTTCTTCTGATATTCATCGATGGAAGACTTCAGAGAAGAGCCTACCTTCTGGTTTACAAAGTCTATGATCGTTGTCGTTCCTGACACAACAGCTGCAGGAGAGCCTTCCCATCCAACACATGTTGTGTCGCCGAATGAGAAGTCAAAGTGTGTGTGCTGGTCAACTCCGCCAGGCATTACATACTTTCCTTCGGCATCATATACTTCGTCGGCAGAAGAAGCGTCGATAGCGCCTCCAATTGCTGCTATTTTCCCATCTGCTAACAGCAGGTCGCCTTTAAATTCGTCCGTTGCAGTAACAATCGTTCCGTTCTTGATAAGTACCTTTTTCATCTTTTGCTCCTTTTCTTGAAATTGGTAAAAACTGTATAATAAACCATCGAATTATGGCATCAAACATTATTGTGAAATAGCAACCAGAGTGTTCAGAAGCAGATCCACGCCTGCTTTGATGTCATCCCAGTCTGTGTACTCCTCATTAACATGGCTTCTTCCATCGACACTCGGCACGAAAATCATCGCAACATCTGTCACTTCTGCCATATAGTTTGAGTCGTGTACGGCGCCGCTTGGCATCAGGACATAATCAAGATCAAGTTTCTCTGCCTGTTCTACCATGACTTCCTTAATATAATCCTGGATTTTGATTGCTTCGGAGCTTGCAGTCTTCTCTACTGTGAATTTCACATCGTTTTCCTTCGCATATTTCTCTGTAACCGCTTTGATTTCATCAACGCACTGCTGAATCGTCTCCTGCTGGATATCTCTGACATCGACGACGAATTTCACTCCATTAGGAATTGCGTTTGGAATGTTCGGGGTCACTTCGATATATCCTACCGTAGCAACAATGGTATCGTTGATTGCCTTGGCAATGCCGTCTATTTCAGCAATGATCTTTGATGCGGCGACCATTGGATCCTGTCTCAGGAACATTGGTGTCGCGCCAGCGTGGTTCTGTACCCCTTCCAGTGTGATCGTAATCCAGTTCAAACCTGCGATGCCGCTGATGATACCGATGGTGTGCCCTTCCTTGTCGAGACGGACACTTTGCTCGATATGGAGTTCGATCATATTCTTGACAGTTCCCGGAGCAATGACATCGTTTGGCATGTTGTCTGGATCATAGCCTGCGTTTTTAATCATATCGTAGGCGGTAATGCCGGCTTCGTTTTTGATTTCCTTGATATCGTCTACAGTCAGCTTGCCTGTAAGGAGCTTGCTGCCCATAACCGGAACTTGGAAGTTGGAGCCTTCTTCTTCAGCGAAGAACACAATATCGATGGAATTCTTTGGCTGATATCCTTCTTCGACCATAACACGGACAGCTTCAAGCGCTCCGATGCTGCCGACAAGGCCGTCAAACCTTCCTCCGTTCTTGACGGAGTCAATGTGCGATCCTGACATTACGACAGGAAGGCTTTCATCAGTCCCGACGAGCCTCGCAAATACATTGCCTACTGCGTCAACACGTACCTTCAGGCCTATATCTTCGCAGATATCTATCAGATATTTTCTGGCTTTAGCATCGTTTTCGCTATAGCTGAATCTGCTGATTCCTTCACCGGGATCTGCATCATTGAATGTTGAAATGTGTTCAATCATTTCCTTAATTCGATCTCTGTTTGATTGCATTGAGGGTCTCCTTTTTTTCATCGACTTTAACTTGTATACTCTGTTAAAGTAGCAATTATTGTGCCAATCCGGTTTTTAGGTGTATCTACAAATTCAGCCCTTAAATAATGGTTGTTTTTTTGAAATGAACCATATTTGCTGAGTTTAATTAATTGATTGTTAATTTAAAAACAAATGTTGTAGCAGTCTTGCACGCCGTGTAGTAAACATGCTACAATATCATCAAAGAATTTAGGAGGAGGTATGTGATGGATGTTATAAAATCTATATTGTTTCAGCTTCTGGATTCTGATACTAGTTTAGGAAACATTCCTTCTTTGAGTGAATGTCATAACGAGGATCTGGATCAATCCCTTTACGGGATTTGCTTCTCTTCGAAGGAAGGCTCCATTTCGTACGCAAATAAGACCTTTATGCAGAGCATAGAATCCATTGCCGCACATAAGAAATCAAACCCAACGGCAACGCTGGCTAAAATCATCAAATCAACGGTTTTCTTTCCGATAAACTGTGCTTTGATTGAAACGCCGGAAGAAAATTATCTGGTCTGCGTTACGAATGCCAACGAAGACGGTAACAGCAGCCATCTTGTCACCATTTATGGTATAACCGATCTGATGAACGATTGGACCGAAGCCGACTTTGAAAAAATGCTGAAGCTTATCGTCAAATGCAGAAAGGAGTATCTGGATGATGAGTTCATATTTGATAACATCTTTGACTTGCTGACTGTATCAAATAAAAATGGTGTTTTGATCAAAACCAATTCAGCGATAGAGGAACAATTTGGATTAAAACGTGAGCTGGCCATCGGAACGAATGTCCGGGATCTCGAAAAAAACGGCATCCTTTCTAAGTCGGTTACAAGAGAAGTGCTGGATAAGGGCACTCCCAGTACCCTGGTGCAGGATACGAAAACCGGACACCGGCTTCTTGTTACAAGCACTCCTGTATACGATCAAAATGGTGAGTTGTACAAAATATTCAACATTTCAAAAGATGTTACCTCTATAACGACCCTTGAAAGCAAACTGCAGGAAGCAGAAGAGTTAATACGAGAATACGAAAAGCAATCCATTTATACAGAAACGAACAATAAAATCATTACCTCCAATATCACGATGCAGCATGCTTTGAATACTGTCATGCAGATCACGGAAGTAGATTCGACTGTTCTGATCGAGGGGGAGACAGGCGTCGGAAAAGATGTCATGGCCAAACAGATTCACGATACCAGTATCAACAAGAACGGTCCCTTCGTGAAGGTCAATTGCGGTGCCATTCCGGACAGCCTGATTGAATCCGAACTGTTTGGATATGAAAAGGGGGCCTTTACAGGCGCGCTGAACCAGGGAAAGCCGGGCCTGATTGCTGCAGCGGAAGGCGGAACATTGTTATTGGATGAAATCGGGGAGCTCCCCTTGAACATGCAGGTTAAACTTCTGGATCTGATCCAGACGAAATCTTATTATACAATCGGTTCGGTAAAACCGATGACCGCGAATATCAGAATCATTGCTGCAACAAACAGAAATCTCGCGAAGATGGTTGAGTCCGGACAGTTCCGTGAAGATCTGTATTACCGTTTGAATGTTGTGCCTCTTTACATTCCTCCCCTCAGGGAACGCCGCTCCGAAATTCCGCACCTGACGCATGAGTTCCTGAAAAGATTCAACGAGAAATATCATAAGAATAAGCATTTCAGCAGGGACGCAATGGCTATCTTAACGAACGCTCCATGGCCGGGAAACATAAGAGAGCTGGAAAATCTGATTGAGCGACTGGTTGTTACTACGCCCTCTTCCGTTATTTCGGCAGATAATCTTCCGGAATCTGTTCGAAAGGACACCGCCACTGTTGACGCGATTGAAATTAAAATAAACAAAATCATTCCGCTGAAAGAAGCACAGCAGGAAATGGAAAATGCAATGTTTGAAAAAGCGCTTGAGCTTTTCCCGAACAAAAGTGTAGCTGCGGATGTTCTTGGAATACACCGAACAACATTTTCCAGAAAAATCAACAAGCCCGAAGAATAACAATGCGCTTTTCGCGCATAATTATGATATTCTGATCGGCTGTGATGGTATCACATCAACCGTCTTTAATCATCCGTGCACGTCGAAACGGGGATGTTTTACGCAGTTTGTCAGGCAATCGCACCTGTTCCTTTAACGTTGTTAGCGTCGGGTGAATTTAGCCATGCAGCTTCGGTTTCTCCTGTCTCGTTCCTCCACCTGTTGTGGTCAAGCGAAAATCGCCAAAACCCCGTGATATTGTTGGGTTTTTGGCGATTTCTCTATGTAGATTTTTGAGTGGGAAACCCTTTTAGTCGGAAGTCCTCAGGAAACTAAGGATAATACGCGACAGCCATCTGTTTTTGTTCATCAGTATATTTACTTCCACCAGCGTAAGCTTTATGAAAATCACCGTTGCTCTCATATTCCTTAAACCAGTAGCACAAAGATTTGCTGTTGTTGGGATATCCCAACTCTTGTATGACGGTCGAATAACTCATGGATGAGATTACCTAATGGATACGGAAGTGTCTATAAGTTAAGCGGCAAGAGGCGAAAGCCCTTCATCGTTAAAAAGACCTTAGGATACCATGTGGATCATGAGACCGGAAGATCTGTCCGCGACGATATAATAATCGGGTATGCCGAAACAAAAGCTGAAGGGCTTCAAATGCTTGCAAGCTATAATGACAATCCTTATGATGTTAAGACATCAAAGATGACATTCAAAGATCTTTATGAAGAATGGTCCGAACGTGCTTTCAAAACAGCTTCTGAAGCAACTATTTCAGCCGACAGAGCTGCATTTAATGCATGTGCGCCTTTGCACGATAAAATATTTATCGATCTCAAAGCTAAAGATTTTCAATACCTCTTCGACACAACCGATAAAAACCATCCTACTATGAGAAAAATGAAAATTCTCATTTCAAAAATGTACAAGTATGCCATGAAGTATGATTACGTATCGAAGGATTACAGTCAATATATTGACATATCTCAGTACAAGGATAAGAACCCAAATCAGTATGACCGGCAGAAGTTTACCGAAGAAGAAGTAATGAAACTTTGGGAGCATCAGGATAACCCAATATGTCAAACGGCTCTGATGTTGATATATTCCGGGGTGCGAATCGGTGAACTTCTTGATCTCAAAAAAGAAGATGTTCACCTTGAAGAACGGTACTTTGATGTAGTGTCTAGCAAGACCCAGAATGGAATTCGCAAAGTTCCCATTGCAGAAAAAGTATATCCATTCTACAAATCCTGGTTTGAAGATACCGACAGCGAATATCTCATTCACCGTTCCAATGGCGAGAAGTTTAAGTACGACAATTATCACAAAAAACGCTTCCAACCTTTGATGGAACAGCTCGGTATGGATCATACACCTCACTGCTGCAGATACACATGCAGTTCCATGATGCACAAAGCCGAGATTCGCGAAACCATTCGAAAAAAGATTCTTGGACACTCACAAGACTTGATAAACGACACTTATACGCAGCTTGATATTGATGAGATCGTAAACGCCATAAATCTTATTTAAGAGTTGCGAATCAAAAAAAGAGATGCATCCTATTTTCATAGAATACATCTCTGAATTACATAGTCACATCTGCAGCGGTTTGTTAGTAACATGTTAGTAATGTGTTAGTAACGAACCGGAAATCTGCAATTTTCATAACTATCCAATCTGTCAGAAACCCGCTAATTTCAAGGTTTCCGTTGTCCTCAGCAGTTCTGCGTCGTTGGTCGCCACGGAGCAAAGCTCCTGCGACATATGACGGCGCACATTCCATTGCTCTGCTCCATTCGGAGCAATCGCAAGGACAAGTGCTGCTATCTCTTCGAGAACTGGCTTGCTCTTCTTGCTTTCTTGAGACCGTATTTCTTTCTTTCTTTCATTCTGGAATCTCTTGTCAGGAATCCGGCAGCCTTGAGGGCCGGTCTGTAAGCTTCTCTGTCAGCTTCACAGAGAGCTCTGGAAATTCCGTGTCTGAGTGCGCCTGCCTGACCAGTGTAACCACCGCCATGCACTGTAGCGATCACGTCAAACTTGCCTTCGCATCCAGCAATTTCAAAAGGTCTCTTAACCTCTCTCTTTACGATTTCCTGGGAAAGGTAATCATCGAGAGATTTCTTGTTTACTGTGATATTTCCGTTACCAGGGACTAATCTAACTCTAGCAACTGAAGATTTTCTTCTTCCTGTTCCATAATACTGTGTCTTTGCCATCGTTTAATTCCTCCCTTCCTTAAATATCCAGTACTTCCGGCTTCTGAGCTGCATGTTCGTGCTCAGGGCCTGCGTAAACCTTTAACTTCTTGTACATCTGTCTACCCAGCTTGCCGTTTGGCATCATGCCCTTAACAGCGTGTCTCACAACTTCGGTAGGATGCTTTTCCATCATCTGCTCGAAAGTCATTTCTCTGAGACCACCCGGATATCCTGTATGTCTCTTGTAGATCTTTTCTTTTCTCTTCTTGCCTGTTACCTCAACCTTTTCTGCGTTGATCACGATAACGTAGTCGCCACAGTCAACGTGCGGAGTGTAAGTCGGTTTGTTCTTGCCTCTTAAGATAGCTGCGATCTGAGAAGCCATTCTTCCGAGGTTCTTGCCTTCTGCATCAACAACGTACCATTTACGTTCTACTTCTGCAGGTTTTGCGATAAATGAACTCATTTCATCTTCCTTTCTACCTACTGAGATCGCATGCTGCGCACCCGATCCGGTTCGGCCCTGCCTACTGGGTTTCCTGCAAAGCTTACGCCCTCCGGGAATCTCTGATTCCCGCTGCAAAGGAAACGTCTTCAGCGAACTAAAACTGATATTTAGCCGTGCTCGCCCGGACGGGATCCCATCCTGCTCACACGAAAAAATCATGCCACATACGTGACACGGATTTATTTTACACGCTAACGCCTGCAAAGTCAAGACTCGGCAAAAGTATTCCGGCACGATTTTCTACGAAATCATTTCATTTCACAGTAATATACAGAAACCGTTTCTGTATATTATCGCTTGAAAGCGCGTTTTTTGCACATTTGAAATATCTGGCAGCCGCCACCAGCAGGCGCGGAAAGATGGAAAGAACCGGCAAGATGTGTTTTTCTACAGATTTCCGTTGCTTTCTCCCTTTGAATATGTTACCGTATCTTTACGCGACAAAATTTTTATATGACAAAACAGAAAAGGAACTTCATTCGTATGAAATCATTAAAACAGCAGCGCATCGATCAGCTGGTGATCGGATTTGCGCTTTTTTCCATGTTCTTCGGGGCCGGAAATATCATTTTCCCGCCGTATCTGGGGATGGGGTCCGGCAACTTGTGGGGGCTGGGTTTTCTCTGCTACTACATGGCCGGCATCGGGATCGCCATTCTGGCGATCTTTGCATTGATCCGAAACGGAGGCGAGATCTCTACCATAACCACGCGCATCGGCAAAGTCCCCGGTGAGATCATGCTGTCTGCTATCATCCTTTGCATCGGCCCCTTCATCGCCCTTCCGCGAACCGGGGCTACAGTTCAGGAAATGTTCACAGAACCAGTATTCGGCGATGTGTCTTTATGGCTTACCAGCGGGATCTTCTTTCTGCTGGTCCTGCTTTTGACCATCAGGGAATCCTCTGTCGTAGATATCATCGGCAAGATCCTGACTCCCGCTCTGGTCCTGGGACTGCTGACGCTGATCGTTGCCGGGATCATCTCTCCGCTGGGAGAAGTTGCCGATGATCATATGATGGACAACGTTGTCGTAGCAGGGATCAATTCCGGTTACCAGACAATGGATGTCCTGGCGGCGATGATTTTCGGGATCATCATCGTAAAAAGTGTGATGGACAAGGGCTATACGGCAACGCACGTGAAGTATAAAGTCGTAAGAAACGCCAGTCTGGTGGCTGCAATTGCTTTGCTGGTGATCTACTTCGGGCTGACATATCTGGGTGCCACCGTATCCGGCACGTATAATCTGCGGATCAATCGTTCTGAACTGCTGGTGAATATCACCAGCGGACTGCTGGGACACGCCGGGGTCATTATTCTAGGTATAATCGTAGCACTGGCTTGCCTGACAACGGCCGTTGCACTGGTCAGCGCCAGCGCAGACTATTTCAGCACGCTGTCAAAAGGCCGGCTGAATTATAAGCTTCTCGCTGCCGCCATCTGCTTATTCAGTGCCTTTGTTGCAAATTTCGGGCTGGACAAGATCGTCGCTCTGGCTGCTCCGATCCTGAGCCTGGTTTATCCGGGAGCCCTGACCCTGATCATTCTTTCCCTGTTTCGCGATCGTGTCTCTAATGCAGTATTTAAAGGAGCGTTTTTCGGATCACTGCTTGGAAGCCTGTTGGAGATCCTGTACGGTTACGGCCTGCCGCTTGGCTTCGTGACTAAAATGCCGCTGTATTCCATCGGTTGCGGCTGGCTTCTCTGGGCAGTCGCATTCGGGCTTGTCGGCACAATTGCTGGACGCAGGAGGAAATAATTGATTACGAGTACAGCTCATACCGAAGCAAAATCTCCTCCAGCACCGCCCCGGACCGTAGATCTTCCTCGTAAGTGCAGATCAAGTTGGAATGCTGCACGTATCCGGCTCTGCGGTACTGTTCCAGTTTGCGGCAGGCGCTGATGAAGTATTCTTCCTTATCCATCAGGCCGAAGTGCTCCCAGATCAGGATGCGCCCATCATCGCAAAGGATCATGAAATCCGGATAATACACCTTGCCGTTGATGGCCAGTTTTGCCTCGTATCGGAAAGCGACGCCGCGTTCCGTGAAAAAATCTGCCAGGCTCCGTTCCGATTTAGAACGTACCATGATACCACTTTTGGTTTTATAGATTTTCTGTTCCGGCTTATACGGGTTCTGCTCGTAATTTCCATAGAGCCACTCCCGCTGCATTGGTGACAGACGATAATCCTCTTCCTCGAAGACATCCGGGAGGCGACTACGGGTTATGGGGTGGAGAGATCTCCCTTCGCAACGTTCTTGAATTTCCATGTCCTGTATCAGACGCTGGAGTCCCTGGCACCAGAGGGTGCTCGAATGGACTTTCTTTTTTAAAAAACATTTACGTGCCAGCGACCTGGTTAATTTCCTATCCCGCAAAACCTGTCTCTT
>NZ_JACRWC010000036.1 GCF_014306095.1 Lentihominibacter faecis | reverse complement strand
CGTGGGCTCGGAGATGTGTATAAGAGACAGTAATGATACTGCTCCAGTTCATCGACAGTTTCCAGTATTTCGTTTTCGTCAAACCCCTTGTCCTTAAGATGCCGTATCACCTCCTGCCGCGTCCTCGGCCGGCTGTTTAGATACGATACTGCCTTTTCTCTCACATCCATTTCCTTACTCCTTTTTCACGCAGCAGGAGCAGTAAATATCCTTTTCCCACTGAAAATCCAGGAACTCCACATCGTTTCGATCCAGTACGGATATCCCACTCATCACATCCGCAAGTCCGTTTCCTGTGTATTTGGAATACGCCTCCTTGCGGGTCCACAGGCGAAAGAATGCCGCTGCGCCCAGCTTTCGCACCAGTTCGGCCTCTTCTTCTGCAAAGTACCTTGCTGAGATCTTTGCAGGATCCATTTTTCTCCCATGCTGCAGATCGATCCCAAGCGGTCTGTCTCCGATGAGACAGGCAAACAGGTTTTTACTGTGGCTTGCGGATATATAAATATTTGGTCTTTCAGGTCGGTCTGCTTGATCCTGCTCTGCTGCACTCTGCACATACGGCTTGCCTTTTTCCGTTCGCATGATTTTAAGATCCGGCATCCCGGCCTCGGCAAGTGCATGATAAAGCAGTCTCTCCGTCAGTTCCCGCCCTTTTGATTCCGGGTACATATCCCGGTAGTCTTCGTATATTCTGATCTCCATTTTTATTTAAAAAGGGCGGAACAATATGTTCCGCCGCTCCTCTTCACATATTAATCTTTATCTTCATCCGCCAGTCTCTGCAGGATACGCTTGTAACCGTCCGCACCGTACACCAGACACTTGTTGATCCTGCTGATGGTAGCCGTCGATGCCTTGGTGACAGCTTCTATCTCGCTGTAAGTCTTGTCTTCCGACAGCAGCTTCGCCACCTGCAGACGCTGTGCGATCGCATGGATCTCATTGACCGTGCATACATCCTCAAAAAACCGGTAACAGTCCTCTTCATCCTCAAGGAGCAGGATCGCCCGGAACAATTCGTCGATATCATCTCGTTTGAACTTGGATTCGTAAGCCATGATACGTTCCTTTCCTAATCAGTTACTCTAACAAGATTTTACCATGGACCATAACCGACCGTCAACTATTACTTTAACGTTATAAAGCATTCCCTTAGAACAGACTTTCTGCTTTCTCAAGCTGCTTGTCAGTCTCAGTTCCCTCCGGATTCTTCACCTCATAATCAGGTGTGATGCCTTTCTCCTGAATGGCATTGCCCTTCGGCGAAAAATACTGCATTATGGTAAGTTTCAATGCCGATCCGTTCTTTAGCTCTGCCGTGGACTGGATAACACCTTTTCCGAAGGTCGTCTCACCTACCAGCTTGCATCCGTTGTCCTTCAGTGCTCCCGCAAGGATTTCCGAGCAGCTGGCACTGTTGCCGTTGACCAGCACTACCGTCTTGAGATCCGTTTTGCCGTCCTTGGCCTTGTACTCCTGCTTCTTGCCGTTTTTATCCTCCACGTAGGTCACAATGCCCTCATCCAGGAATTCGTCCGCGATTTCGATGCACTGATCCACCAGACCGCCTCCGTTGTCTCTCAGATCCAGAATAAGGCCTTTCGCGCCCTTTCCTTCCAGATCCTTTAAGGCTGCCGAAAAATCATCTGCAGACGAGCTGATAAAACTGCTCAGCTTGATGTATCCGATCTGTCCATCCAGCATCTTGTATTCCACGCTCTTCTCCACGATCTTTTCTCTGGTGATATCGGCCTCGTTCTTCTTATTATCCCGCACATAGGTGATCTTCACCTTAGTCCCGGCGTTACCGCGGATCGCCTTTGCCATCACGTCCATATCGTCATAGGTCTTACCGTCCACCTCAACGATATAGTCTCCGGATTTCAGCCCGGCTTTCTCGGCCGGGGAATCTTTCGCCACGCCTACGATGATATAGTTGCCATTTTTATCCTGCGAAAATGTCACGCCTATACCGGAATACTCTCCCGTTGCAGAAGATTTCCAGTTTTCATATTCCTCATTGGTCATATAGGAAGAATACGGATCCCCCAGCCCGGCCACCAGTCCTTTGCAGGCGCCATCTATCAGATCCTGTTGATCAACATCCTTGTAATAGCTGTCGTTTATCGTTTCATACAGCTGCTCCGCCTTGCCGAAGTGCTCGTATGTACTCTTCATACTGTTGTACTCGTCCTTCGGCATGCTGACATATCCCAGCGCGCCTTTGCATACTGCAAAACCGACCCCGGCCGTGAGCACACCTCCTGCCAGGAAAGCCGCCACCAGGATGGCGATCAGTTTTTTCTTCGTTAATTCCATTCTTTCATCTCCTCTATCATAATCTGCACTCTCGTCCTTCCCTGCCACTGCTGCACGTCAACAGTTCCGATGAGGTCCACCGGTTTCTCGCTGCAAAGCAGGCTCCGCCACTCCTGCGCTTTTCGAAAGAGTACGCAGTCCGCTCGCGTGCCGGCCCGGGATACTGCAGTAAAGCGTGCATGCGTCTCGTCTGCGCCCATAAATCGAACACCTTGCAGGCTCACCTCCCGCAGCATGAATTTCGGTCGCTCATTGTCCTTGCCAAAAGGCTCCAGCTTCTCAAGAGTCTCCGCCAGTTCCACCGTGATCTCCGCCGGATCCAGTTCCAGATCCCATGGGATACCGTTATCAAATATATGCGGATCTGCTTCTTTTAAGAAGTCCATCTCTTCCTGGACTGCCTGCCGCAGCAGCGGCAGTTTATCTTCTGCCATCAAAAATCCACAGGCGCTTTTATGCCCTCCGAATCGTTCAAACAGCCCGTATTTATCATCACATTTTTTCAGGACTCCATAAATATCCACCGTATCGATGCTTCTTCCGGTCCCTTTCAGGAAGTCTTCTCCCGACGGTGATACGATCACGATAGGACGATTCATTTCTTCCTTAATCTTACCCGCAACGATGCCGCCCACGCCTTCATGGATATCCGTCATGGGGAGAACAATAAAGTCATACTCTTTATCTTCCTGTTTGAGGATCTCAAGTCCTTTCTGATACGCCTCGTCCTGTTTCTGTTTCCGATCTGCATTGAAATGGATCAGCTTCTCCACCTGCCGATGGATCGTCTGCGGATCCCGGCTCATAAAAAGCTGCACCGCTTCTTCCGCCTCTGCCATACGTCCCGCGGCATTGATGTGTGGTCCGATGCCAAAGGCGATGTTTTCAGAAGCGACATTCTTTAAGGAGATACCTTCCTTCAAGCTCTTCATGGCAGGTCTCGTGCCGGCATTGATCCGTGCCAGTCCGTATTTCACAAACGTCCGGTTTTCATCCAGCAGCGGTACTACGTCCGCTACCGTTCCCACTGCCAGCAGATCCAGCACTTCATTCAAAACGCTCTTAGGGAGTCCTGTCCGCTTCTGCAGCGCCTGACACAGCTTGAATGCCACGCCGCATCCTGCGATCCCGTCAAAAGGATAATGATCCTCTTTCTGTTTGGGATTGATTACTATACAGTCGGCTTTTCTTCCGTCGATACTATGATGGTCTGTTACGATCATCTTTATTCCCAGTTCCCGCGCCAGATCCGCCTCCTCGCATGAAACGCTGCCGCAGTCTACGGTAACGATCAGACCAACGCCTTGTTCTGCCAGCTTTTGTACGGCTCCTTTGTTGAGTCCGTACCCTTCTTCTATACGAGAGGGGATATAGTGGATGAAGTTGTTTGTCAGGTGAGACAGCACCGAAGAGAGGATGCACACGGAGGTGACCCCGTCAGCATCATAATCCCCGTAGATGCAGACTTTCGTATCTTTCTTTATCTCAGATAAAAGCAGATCCACTCCCGCTTCCATATTATAAAGCAGGAATGGATCATAAGTCTTCTGTGGTCTGTCTGACAAAAACTCCGAAATATCTTCCTGCGAATCCATTCCTTTCTGATGGAGCAGTGACCGCAGTATTTCTTCCGTTTTTCTCATAAGTAGTCCTCATTTATTCTATGTAATAGATTTAGTTCACGTATGGGGTAGGATTGACACGAGAACCATTGATACGCACTTCGAAGTGACAATGCGGTCCCGTAGATCTTCCCGTGCTTCCCACGTTAGCGATCCGCTGCCCGCGGGAAACGCTCTGTCCAGTACTTACCAGCACCTTCGAAGAATGCCCGTACAAAGTTGATACGCCGCCGCCGTGGTCGATAATGACATAATTGCCATAACTGTCACCTCGGTTTCCTGCCCAGATCACCTTGCCTGAGTTTGCTGCTACGATGGCTGATCCATAGGATCCCGGGATATCCAGACCTCCATGGAATTTATACTTGCCAGTAGTCGGATGGATCCTGCCTCCATACCCCGAAGATACCGTATGACAGGACGGCACCGGCCATGCCATGATACCTCCATTGTATTTTGAACTGCTGCTGGAGCTTCCCGAATTACGAATGCTCGACGTCAACGCCTGTGCATCAGCTTCCAGCTTGTCCAGTTCTCTCTGAGTTTCTGCAGAGTCTGCAGCGATCTCTGACTTTTTCTTCTCTACGCTGGCCTTATCCGCTTCCAGACTGGATTTTTGTTCTTCCATAGTTGCCTTGGATTCACTCAGCTCTGCCTGCAGCGTTTCGATTTCTTTTTTCTTGGCGTCGATTTCATCGTAAGCCTTTTGCAGTTCCTCCAGCACATCCTGATCGCTGGTGTATACCTTTTCTACCAACGACAGGTTGTTGAGGAATTCCGAAAAGCTTTCCGAATCCATCAGTACATCAATAAAACCGACGCTGCCGTTTTTATACATATTGCGAAGGCGGGCATTGAGATTCTCATTCTGGGTATTCACTTTTTCTTCAGCAGCTGCCAGTTCCTCCTCCAGGGTTTCCAGCTTAGCCTGTGCTTCGCTGATGGAGGCCTCCAGTTCATCGATATCTGACTGCTTGCTGTTGATCTGTTGTTCCAGAGAGTTGACCTGATCGCCCAGGCTCTTTTCTTTCGCCCTGCTCTCATTCAGCTCCTGCTGTTTGTTCTTGATGTTGTTGCGGATCTGACTTAAGGTCGCTGCACTTGCCAGGGATGTCTCCACGGTAAATGTCAGCATCAGCAGGATCGCAACGATCATCGCAAAACGGCTTTTTCGTTTCAGCATACCTTGTCTCCTGTTATATTTCTGTGTTAACTGATTGCTATCTGTTCTGTAAACTTATCTATAAACCTATGTACGGCATCGGATTCGTCCGTGCTCCGTTGATACGCACTTCGAAATGCAGATGATTTCCTGTCGAGCTTCCCGTCGTACCGACGTTGGCGATCCTCTGTCCCTGTGAGACGGTCTGTCCCTTTTTAACAAGGAGCTTGGAACAATGTGCATACAAAGTCGAGTATCCGTTTCCGTGATCCACGATGATATAGTTACCGAAACTCCAGTGATATGTAGCTACGATTACTCTGCCGGACTGAGCTGCCAGAATGGCAGATCCGCCTGGAGCCGCCAGGTCTACACCACCGTGCAGTTTCTTTTTACCGGTGATCGGATGAGTTCTGTATCCATATCTGGACGACATTTTATAATAGGAAGGCGCTGGCCACATCATGGAAATACCTTTATAAGTCGTGATCTTGCCATTCGTACTCGGCTTAGAGCTGCTGCTCGGTTTGGAACTGCTGGAATTCGGTTTCGGTTTGGAACTGCTGCTCGGTTTGGAACTGCTGCTGGATGATGAGCTGCTCGCTGCCTGCTCTGCACGTATCTGTGCTTCCAGAGAATCTTCATACGCTTCCAGTTCCTCCAGCTGTTCTTCCGTAAGATCCGCTTCCGTTGCCACCTGTTCCTTCTGTTTTTCCGCCGTCGCTTTGTCTTCCTTCAGCTCAGCTTTTTCTTCTTCTGCCAGTTTCTTTGATTCATCAAGCTCTGTCTGCAGAGATGCGATTTCCTGTTTCTTGCTGTCGATCTCATCGCATGTCGCCTTTAATTCTTTTAATGTATCCTTATCCTGTGAATATACTTTCTGTACCATGTCCAGGTTGGTCAGAAATTCTGAAATATCGTCAGAATCGAAAAGGACGTCCAGGAACCCCACCGAACCATTCTTGTACATGTTCCTCAGCCGTGCATTCAGATCTTCGTCCTGCTGCTCCGCCTTTTCCTCAGCTTCCTTCAGCTCCTTCTTCAAGGTATTCATCTGAGTCTCCGCATCACTGATGGCAGATTCCAGCTTGCTGATATCCGCTTCCTTGCTGCTGATCTGTTTATCCATGGAACTGATCTTGTCGCTTAAGTCCTTTTCTTCTTTTTTACTCTCCTCCAGCTCCTGCTGTTTACTTTGAATGCTCTTTCTTACCTCTTTGAGAGAGGCTGCACTTACCACACAGGTCTCCATACAGAACACCAGTGCAGTCAACAATGCAACGATCACTACAAATCGACTTCTTCTCATAAAACATCTTCCTCCTGCCTGTCAAAATCCAAATATCCAATCTTCTGTCCGTGTTTCTGTTACGCATCCAGGAACTTCCTCATGGAGATGATACTTCCGCATGCTCCGATGCTGATCCCCAGTGCCAGGAAGATCCATGCAAAGTTATAGGTCAGGAAGCCTACCGGTACCATCGGCATTGATAACACCGAAAATACCTGTGCTCCGATCACATCGATGATCTTCTGATACAGCAGTGCCGATATCCCGACGGATATGCCTGCAGATATGATTCCGATAATAATGCCCTCTGCCAGGAACGGCCCTCGAATAAACCAGTTGGTCGCTCCTACGTATTTCATGATGCTGATTTCGCCTGCTCTGTTGAACACCGTCAGCTTGATGGTATTGGATACCACCACGATGGAGACGATGATCAGGAAGATCATCACGATGATTGCCGCCAGCTGCACGAAATGGGTCATCTTCAGCAGCTTGTCCACCGTATCCTTATAATACTTCACGTCCTCTACGCCGTCGTACTGACTGCACGCCTTCGCGATCTGATCCCCGTAGTTCAGATCACCGATCATAACTACTACGGAATTAGGCAGCGGGTTTTCATTGAGGCTGTCCAGCAGATATGCATTATCTCCCCATCTGTTGCGGAAATTCTCCATGGCTGCTTCTTTGCTTTTGTAATAAGCATCCTCTACGCCCTTTTCTTCTTTGACCTGCATGATGATGTCATTGGCCTGTTCCTTCGTCACGTCATCCTCAAGATAGATCTCAATGGAGTCGTAATCCTGCTGGATCGTCTGCGCTGCCGTGTTGACATTGATCACGAGAATAAAGAAAATGCTCAGGATCAGCAGCATAGCTGTGATCGCGAAGATGGAGGCAACCGACATGGCCCTGTTTCTAAGAACCTGCAAAAACGCCTGCTTCAATGTATAAAAGAATCGTCTCACTCTTCTCTCCCTCCTCTCCGGAATCGGGATTTCGAGCGGAACGTTCTCGCGCTCTGTATCGTATCAAAGGTGGATTCCACGCCCTCCAGTGCCTCTGCATATCCGTAGAGACCGAATTCATCGCGGACGATCCGCCCTTTTTCAATGGCGATAACACGTTTCCCCATTTTATCTACAATATCTTTCGCATGGGTAACCATGAGAATGGTTGTCCCACGTTTATTGATCTGATCAAGCAGCTGCATGATCTCCCATGCAGTATCCGGATCCAGGTTCCCGGTAGGCTCGTCGGCGATCAGGATCCTCGGCCGGTTCACGATAGCTCTGGCGATAGCAACTCTCTGCTGCTCCCCGGCGGAAAGTTCGTCCGGGTATTTATTCGCCTTGGATGCGATCCCCACCATACTTAAAACCTGCGGGACATATTTTTTGATCAGCTTCTTCGGCTGATGAATGATTTCCATCGCAAAGGCAACGTTCTCATAGACGGTCTTCTTCGGCAGAAGACGGAAATCCTGGAACACGATCCCGATATTTCTCCGCAGGATCGGGACCTGACGATTCGACATGGTAGTCACTTCTCTGCCCCGCACCTTGATGCTTCCCGATGTGGCGTCGATCTCCTTCAGGATCAGCTTGATAAAAGTCGATTTACCAGCGCCACTGGGACCCACCAGAAATACGAAATCACCCTTATTGATACGAACGCTGACCTTCTCCAGACCGACGTTCGACTTGTAATATTTCGTAACGTTATCAAAAACGATCATTCTTATGATGCTCCTCCTATAGTTCGTACATACTACTATATCATACAATATTCGTGGCTATTTTTCAACATTTTGAAGAGAATTACCATAAAATGAGAGGCATTTTATCGAATAAGGGTGAAGGTTTTGTGAAGTTGTTTTTTTCAATACTGGATCCGCAGCTCGATATCCTCCGGAAGCTGTTTCAGATCCGTCCGAACGACCGCAGTCGGATACGTTATGATCTGAGAAAAAGCAGTCTTTTTATCAGGATCTTTAAATCCGGCATACACGATCAGCGTGGACTTCCCATCCTGTTCTTCTAACGCCATATGATCTACCGCCACCTTGAATCCGGAAGTCGGTTTTTCCCCTCTTGTAACGATCACATAAATATCATCGTCGATGCAGCACGCCAGCGCACGTTCCAGAGTCTTGTATTCCGGAATGATATCCGATGTGATCGCTTCCGGAAGTTCATCTTCCGGCACCTGCTCGAACCCCACTTCTTTTGCCCCGGAAAACAGTGATAAAATCAGCCAGGCTATTGCTCCTGCCGCTGCTAAAACAACCACGACAGCGATCCGTTTTCTGCGCCCGTGCAGCCATTCTTTACCCGTTTCTTTTTTCAAAACAAAAACCTCCTTCGCCTAAGGTCATTCTTGTAAACCTTATTACGAAGGAGGCATTTTTATGCTCCTTTTCAAAGGATCCTGCTGCAAAATCTGCGCAGCACGCTTTGCATCATCCGCTTAAAGTGCCGTCAAAGTCGCGCCGATCCCCTCTGCATAGGAAATCACTTTATCTTTGTTGCTTTCCGTGGACATGACGATAAACTGCACGTAATCGGAATCCGTCTCAATAGAAAGATGGCAGATAACCATTTTCATTTCTGTGGTTTTCTCCGTTACTAAGACCACGTTTTCTATGGTTTTGTAACTGCCGCAGGTGAATTCTTTGGTGCTTTCGATCTGTACATCGCTGAACACATCTGTGCTTCCCGTGATATAGCCTGTAACTTCCTTGCTGAATCCCTTGAGATCGTAACCAAGACCGCTCTTGGACTGATCTATGATCGAAATAGATGTCAGCCCGCCTGCGATTTCGATTTCAAGCGTCGATTCATCGTTGCTGTAAGTATCCGGCTCGCTCCAGTCGGAATCAGCCGTGATTTTATACTTGCCGTCTTTCGTTGTAAAGTCCTGTGCTGTCGGCTTTTTTTCTTCGGTGTCTTTTTTAGCCTGATCGTCAGATTTAGAGCTGCCGCACGCAAACAGACTCAGACAAAGGACTGCCGCTGCACCGATCGCTGCGACTTTCTTCCATGTTTCTTTTTTCATTCGCTTCTTCCTCTCGTACTGCTTTTCTTTAACCGATAAGGTTTTTGACAGCCGCTTCAATGTCCTCCGCTGTCATGCCGTACTTTTTCTTCAGTTCATCCGGCTTTCCGGATTCCCCGTAAGTGTCCTTCTGGCCTACCATAGCCATCTTCACCGGGCAGTTTTTCACGATGACTTCTGCCACCGCACTTCCCAGCCCGCCAACGATGGAATGTTCTTCCGCGGTCACGATAGCTCCTGTTTCCTGCGCCGCTTTTATAATGATATCTTCATCGATCGGCTTGATGGTATGGATGTCGATGATCCGCGCGTCGATACCGTCTTCCTTCAGTTTTTCAGCTGCCGCCATAGCCTCGCTGACCATGATGCCTGTTGCAACGATAGTAACGTCTTTACCATCTCTTACCAGGTTTCCCCTGCCCAGCGTCAGCTGGTCGGAATCCTCATAAAACACAGGTACTTTCGCTCTGCCCAGGCGCACATAGCACGGTCCTTCCATGGCCACTGCCTGCTCCAGCAGCTTCTTTGCAGAAACACCGTCTGACGGATTGATCACCGTCATTCCCGGGATGGTCCGCATCAGTGCAATATCTTCAAATGTCTGATGGCTTGCGCCGTCTTCGCCTACAGTGATGCCTGCGTGGGTAGCGCAGATCTTCACGTTAGCTCTGGTATAGCCGATGGAATTTCTGATGATCTCGAAAGCTCTGCCCGTTGCGAACATCGCAAATGTGCTGGCACACACGATCTTGCCCGAAAGCGCCAGTCCCGCTGCTGCGCCGTACAGATTCTGCTCGGCGATCCCCATGTTAAAGAAGCGATCCGGATAAGTCTTGCCAAATTCCGCTGTCATAGTAGACTTGGAAAGGTCTGCATCCATCACTACCAGCTGAGGATACTTTTCTCCCAGCTCGATGAGAGTCTTGCCATATGCCTGTCTCGTTGCCATAGTCTCTGCCATTAGAATTCACCTCCCAGTTCTGCCAGTGCCTGCTTCGTCTGTTCCTCGTCCGGCGCCTTGCCGTGCCATCCGGCATTGTTTTCCATAAAGGAAACGCCCTTTCCCTTGATAGTTTCCGCCACGATCATGGTCGGTTTGCCCTTGCATGCTCTCGCCTGCTTGAACGCATCCAGGATCTGCTTGAAGTCGTGTCCGTCGATCTGGATCACGTTCCAGCCGAATGCCTGGAATTTCTCAACGACCGGTGCTACAGTCATAACGTCTTCGTTCTTGCCATCGATCTGCAGACCGTTGTGGTCCAGGATCGCCACCATGTTGTCCAGCTTGTAATGCGCCGCCGACATCAGTGCTTCCCACACGATGCCTTCCTGGATCTCTCCATCTCCCAGCAGCACATAAATTCTGCCCGGATCATTGTCCAGCTTGTTGGCCAGCGCCATTCCACCTGCCGCAGAGATCCCCTGCCCCAGAGAGCCTGTAGACATTTCGATCCCCGGCACTTTATGCATATCCGGATGTCCCTGGAACTTTGAACCCAGCTTTCTAAGCGTCATGAAATCTTCCATCGGATAATATCCTTTTACGGCCAGTGCCGAATACTGCACCGGGCCTGCATGACCCTTGGAAAGGATGAACTTGTCCCGTCCCTTCATCTTGGGATCCTTCGGATCTACGTTCATTTCATCGAAGTAAAGAGCTGTAACGATATCTGCAGCCGAAAGAGAGCCGCCCGGATGCCCGGATCCGGCATTGTGGATCGCTTTAATGATCCCGCATCTGATTTCCGCTGCCGTTTTTTCCAATGATTTAATGTCCATTACTTCCTCCATTTTCATATGGTACGTTATTCTCCATAATAAATATAAACCCTTGCAGCGAGAACTGCAAGGGTTATCCGCAAACTCATCAGAAAAAGGAATGCTGATCGATTCCCAGACTGACGCTCAAAGCTTCATTTACCTCCGGTAACCGGGTTTTGTCAATGGTTCCGATTCTTTCTTTTAATCTTTTTTTGTCGATCGTTCTGAGTTGTTCCATCAATATGATTGAATTCTTTGACAGGCCGTTTCCGTCCGCATCTATGGCTACGTGCGTTGGAAGGTCAGCCTTGTTTTTCTTCGATGTGATCGCCGCCACTATGATGGTCGGGCTGTACTTGTTCCCCACATCGTTCTGTACTACCAGGACAGGCCGTACACCGCCCTGTTCGGAGCCAGTTACCGGACTAAGATCTGCAAAATAAAGGTCGCCCTTCTTGATGCTCAAAGCCCTCACTCCTTTTATGACCTGCGCACCGGAATTGCGCAGCTTTCGCTGCAGTGCAATCGTTCTGCGCTATCTCTATTTCCCTACGATTCCTCGAAGCGTGGCAGGCAGCTGATCCCGGATATCGGTGGCGGTCATTCCCCACTGTCCCATGATCCCGGCAGCCAGGTCTCCCGCCATACCGTGAACGAACGCCCCGGCTCTGGCAGCATCCAGAGGTGCTGTTCCCGATGCGGCAAAAGCTGTGATCACGCCGGTAAGCACGTCACCGCTGCCACCGGTCGCCATTCCCGGGTTGCCTGTAGTATTAATATATGTGCTGCCGCTTCCCGACGTCACAACCGTATCCGCTCCTTTCAGCAGAACGACTGCGCCGGTCCGGTCACTGACAGCTTCCGCAGCCTCCACGCGTCCCATCACACTGACCGGCTCCAGGTCCAGCGCATCCAGCAGGCGATCGCATTCGCCCGGGTGCGGCGTCAGTATGATATTGTCTTTTTTCTTCAGGATCCCCGTCTTTTTTCCGAACCTGCAAAGGTTAGTGATGCCGTCAGCATCGATAACGACAGGCCCGTCAAAAATACTAAGTATCTCTTCTATCAGCTGATATTTTTTCTCGCTCACTCCCATTCCCGGTCCGATTCCGATGGCATCATGCACTGATACCGACCGTAAGAACTCCCTGTCTGAAACATTGGTGCAGGTAGCCTGCGGTACTGCAATCTGCAGGATCGGAAAGATCTCCTCCGGCACCGCAGCTTTGACAAGACCCGCTCCCGAACGCAGTGCCGCACCGGTGCTGAGGACGCATGCTCCCGCCATTCCGACGGAACCGGCCACGATCAAAACTCTGCCGCACTGTCCTTTATGGATCTGCCTCGGTCGTTCTCTGATTACAGTATTGACATATGAAAGCGTTGTTAAACCTGTCTCACCCATTTTCTTTCCTCCTGCTTTTGCAGTTCTGCACGTTCCAGTGTTAAAAGCTGTCTTTTTTTCTCGATCCCGCCAGCATACCCGGTCAGGCTCCCATCTGTCCCGACAACACGGTGACACGGGATGATCAGTGAAACCGGATTATGTCCCACCGCACCTCCTACGGCCTGAGCAGACATGTGTGAAATGCCTTTTTTCACTGCGATCCGTTCTGCGATCTCTCCATAAGTCATAGTCTGTCCGTAAGGGATCGTCAGCAGTATCTCCCAGACCGCTCTGCGGAAGGGAGTCGTCTGCACTTCGATGGGAGGTAAAAATCCCGGGACCTCCCCGCTGAAATACAGATCCATCCAGTGAACTGTCTGTTCAAAAATCGGCAGATCTTTTTCCTTATATTCTTCCGGAAGCGTAGCTCCGAAATGTTTCTGACCATCGAACCATAATCCGATCAGTGCCATTTCATTGCCGGCAAGTGTGATCCCGCCCAGCGCTGATTCATAATGACTTGTATAAATCATACTGCACTCTCCTGTTTCATAGAAAAGAAAGGCTCCACATCATGCAGAGCCTCCACGTACTATTTCTTGTTCTTTCTCTTACGAGCCTTAGCTGCAGCTTCGATTCTGGCCGCTTTGATTTCCGCGTTGGTCCGGTCAGGTTTTACCGGCACATTGCCGTCGAAAACACCCTGTCCCGGAGGCGGTACATCCAGTCTCTTGCGTCTCATAGCCTGATACAGCAGCTCCTTCGCTTTCATGGATGCATGCCGCGAAAAATTGACCTTCGTGTATAAATCGAGGAGATTGTTCACGCCCATCATCCGCTTTACGTCAAAGGAAATGTTCATGATCTTGGCGAATGCGATAACATTATCGTCGATCACATTATTGTCCAGCTTTCTCCATGCACGTCTCATAACAATGACCGTAGTAAACAGATAAATGATCACACCTATCATGAGGAACGGCAGTGCCAGAATAACATTCGCCTTGATCGACCCATAAATCCCTTCACTCGGCATAACCAGATAAATGATGACTAAAATTGCAAACAGTAAGATAAATTTATTTCTGCTCATAAAACTCCTCCAGTCGTTCGTTCTTCTATTGTAATTGTACAACAATTCCGACAAAAAGAAAACTTAAATCAAGCTAAAATCGTATGCGTTGTCTTTGCAGAAGCAAATTCTGCTTCTCTTGCCGCCCTGTTCATCCAGGTCAAACTGCCCGATGACGGACCTTCTGAATCCCGGACAGCTTAAAATACCACGAATCCATTTCTAAAGGCTTCCCCGGATAATTTTCACTTCGCCACTCTTTTCCCGACAGCTAAAAATGCCCCGATTACGCTTCCGACAGCCTTCTACGGATAGTTCAGTCGTAAAACCCGATCGTTTTTTCTTACATTTCGCAAATTCATCCTTATGAAGTCCCATATTTTCCCTGCAAAATATCCTCCGAAAGGCTATTCTCTTTCATTTGGGGTATTTTCCCCGTACCGCTTTCCCATCGTATCTTCCCTTTTACCCCAACTCGTGCTATGATAGTCAGGCATGGCATTTTGCAGGAATTTCTGCAAAGCTTAAAGCAGCATTTTTACGAGGAGGCATACTCATGAGTCATACAAGTACGTTACAGCAGTTTTTTGCAAAGAATACAGCGGGCATTCTGCTCTGCCTGGCCATCGCCATTCCAGCATGGTTTTTAGGCAAAGCCGTCCCGGTAGTCGGCGGGCCGGTCTTCTCCATCCTTATCGGCATGATCGTCACCCTGTTTTTAAAAAAGAAGGATCCGTTTAAAAGCGGTATCACCTTCGTTTCTAAAAAAGTGCTCCAGTGCGCAGTCGTTCTGCTGGGATTCGGTCTCAACCTGTCCGTCATCCTGCAGACAGGGAAACAGTCCCTGCCGATCATCGTTGGAACCATCTGCACGGCACTGTTACTGGCAGCGATCCTGCGACGGGCGTTCAAGATCCCGGATAAAACTGCAACCCTCATTGGAGTAGGGTCTTCCATCTGCGGAGGATCTGCCATCGCAGCAGCAGCTCCGGTCATTGGCGCAGACGACGAAGAAGTAGCACAATCCATTTCGGTCATTTTCTTCTTCAACGTACTGGCAGCCCTGATTTTCCCGGCATTTGGAACATTCCTGGGATTTTCCACCACCAGCGGCGAAGCCTTCGGGATCTTCGCGGGAACAGCGGTCAACGACACTTCATCCGTAACGGCGACTGCGGCAACCTGGGACTCTCTCTATCATCTCGGATCGGCCACTCTGGACAAAGCCGTGACCGTAAAACTCACCCGAACTCTCGCTATCATCCCCATCACGCTGGGACTGGCGTTTTTACAGATGCGCAAAACAAAAACATCAGAAAAATCCATTTCCTTAAAAAAGATCTTTCCGATGTTCATTCTCTATTTTATTCTGGCTTCCGTGGCGACTACCATCGTCTCCGCTGCCGGGATCACTGCCGACATCTTCACACCTCTGAAAACTCTGAGCAAGTTTTTTATCGTCCTCGCTATGGCCGCCATCGGACTCAACACCAACATCGTCAAGCTGATCCGCACCGGCACCAAGCCGCTGCTTCTGGGCTTCTGCTGCTGGGTCGGCATCACTGGCGTCAGTCTTCTGCTGCAGCATGTGATGAATCTGTGGTAATCTCTACTCCTCTTCTCGTTTCTCGGCCTCTTTCTCCGCGATCATTTCTTCCAGCAGCTCGTGGTCGCCGTCTACGGATTCCAGAACGCGCTCGGCTTCTTCCAGCTGTCCTTCCTTTGCCAGTTCTTCGATATGTTTTTCATGGTCGAGAACGGAGATGCCGCCGTCTACGGCGTCCACCAGAATAAAGTAGGTATATTCTTCTGGATCGCGCGCTTTGACCACATAGAACTTCTTATAAAAAATATCTTCCTCGATGATCTGCATTTCAGGAGTCATCATCAGCTTCGCCTTGCTGATATACTGCTTCAGTGCAAAGGAATGACCCGTGTCATAACATTCATTGAGCGGCGTCTGGATCTCCAGCGCTTCATCCTCCGGAATTTCAACATAATCGAATTCCGGATCGCCTTCTGTCTCATATACGGAGCCTGAGACACGGTCGATGATGCAGTCACACAGCTTGTTCAGCTTTTTCATGATGCGGCCTTTTCCCACTGTGACCAGATACCGCAGACGAACGTATGGATAGTAGACCTCATCGATGTCCAGCAGATCCAGCTTGGAGTCCGTGTTAAACAGCAGCACCAGCGCCTCTTTTTGTGTATATCCCGGTTTTAAAATTTTTGCTTCAATCATGTTTTGATTCCTTTCCCAAAGTTCCGTCGATCCGTTTCTGTCTAAATTCTATTCTTCATTTTTACATTCTTATTGTATAAAGAGAACAGACCTCCTGTCAATAGCATTGCAGAAGGTCTGTCGCATGATTTATCACTTTATTGCATCGGCATCATATGTATACCGTACTCTTTTCAAATCTTAGTTTGCCAGAGCAGCCTGCTTGCTGAATACAAACTGAGTGATAGCCTTGTTCTCTGTGGAGAGGTGCTTGGAAGAAGCAACCTGTACCTTCTTGGATACAGCGATCTTCTTGCCCTTAGCTCTTTCCATCAGGTCACACATTTCAGGGCTCGTCGGTTTACCGAAGTTGCTTCCGATGATCATAGCCAGCGTAGATGCGATAACGCCTACGAAGAACTGGTGACATCCTGTAGAAACTGCCAGATCAGCCTGTGCCCAGATCTGAACGACTAAACCGCCGGCGATCATGGATGCTACGGAACCTGTTGCATTGGCTTTCTTCCACCATACAGCGCATACATAGCTAGGCAGGAACGCGCAGCCCATGAAGCTGAATGTATCTACGATCAGGCTGAAGATTCCAGGCGGGTTCAGGATCGCGATAGTAACACCGATGATACCAACAACGACGATGGATCCCTTGGAAATGATTACTACGCTTCTGTCGCTTGCATCCGGTCTGAGCCATCTCTTGTAGAAGTCGATGGATACGATGGTTGCGATCAGCAGCATCAGAGCAGCTACTGTACTCATGATAGCAGACATGATAGCTGTCAGCATCAGGCCAGAGAATACTCCAGGGAATTCCAGAGATGTCAGGGACGGAATTACCAGTTCAGGGTCACCGTTGATCAGACCTTCAGGTTTAGCTGTGAAGATTACCAGTCCAGCCAGTCCCAGGAAATAAGGGATGAAGCAGAACAGCTGAGTCCAGATAGTAGCGTATACTACGGAAGTCTTTGCTACCTGCGGGCTGCCCATTGCCATGTGCTTGTTAACACTGTGCGGCAGACCCATGTAACCGATGAGGTAAATACCTACGGCGCCGGCGATTACACCATAGCCGCCTTCGTATATGTCGCCACGTCCCCATACGCTCAGCAGAGTCGGGTCGATAGCAGCCAGTTTCTCGTTCAGACCGGTGAACCAGCCCATCTTCATCATAGTAGCAACGAATACGATAATCAGGGAACCGATCATGATGAATCCCTGGATTACGTCAGTCCATGCTACTGCGAAGTATCCGCCAACAAATGTGTAGAACAGGATTACTGTTACGCCGACGATGAGGCCGACAGAAAGAGGGAATCCGAACAGAGTAACCAGCGTTTTACCGGTTGCCATGAACTGTCCCAGAACGTAGCAGGAAAGTCCGAATACGGAGATGATACAAGCGATAACCTTTACAGGTACGGATTCGTATCTCTTTTCCAGATATTCGATCGGGGAGATAGCGTCCAGCAGCTGGGAGAGTCTTCTCATTCTTCTTCCCAGAACGGTCAGGTTGATCATGCCGCCTGCACCGTCACCTACTGCGTAGAAAATTGCGAAATATCCGAGTGCGTATGCTTCAGAAGGTCCACCCATGAACATGAATCCGCTCATTGCGGTAGTCTGCAGGGTCAGTGCTGTAACGAGAGGTCCCATGGATCTTCCGCCCAGCATGAAGTCTTCTGAACTCTTGGCTCTTCTGTTCCAGTAAAGCCCCATTGCGATCATACCGATAAAGTAGCAACAAAGTACGATTACTTCAACTCTCATTCTTTAGTCGCCTCCTTCCCGGCATCCGCTACAAGGTGATCTTCGAATTCCGAATCGTCAACCTGTGCATCCTGCTTTGCCATGACGCAGTAGTCGATGATGGCAGCCGTGATGTAGACGAACGGCCAGATCAGGATTGCTAAGAATGTACTGATAGGCATTCCTATAATCATAATACTTCCTCCTTACAAAATGTGAATCAATAAATGATCTTGTTATAAATTCCACGATCAGTGTAGCAAATTGTCAGACTTTTCTCAAGGAATCGACAATTTTTTTAATTTAATTTAAGGCGAGTTTAAGTTGGTTTTAATCAGCCTAAACTCGCCTCTCAATAAATCGATATATCTGTTGAAATTTCAACGTTTTTATCATTTTAATAATTTTTTAACTTGTATTCTCTGCGATAAGTCTCTATCTTCTTGTATACACGTATACGCGGCTTATCCGTCATCGCCATAATAACAAAAAAGAACAAATTTGCGATCAGACCGGCAATCGCACAGATGCTGGAATCCTGCCCGCCGCTTAAGACCAGACCGACCAGAAATGTCAGCTCGCCTGAGAGGATACCCATATAAGCAGCACTGGCTGTAGAACGCTTCCAGAAAAAAGCTCCTGCCACCGGTACGATGAGCTGTGCCTGCACTCCCAGAGCGATGATCCCCAGATCGAAGATGCTCTGAGGCACTATGATAATGAATACGTAGGAGACCAGAGCAACGATCAGCACCGTCCACTTGGCGATATCCACCAGCTTTCGTTCCGGCGTCTTCCGGTTGATATACCTTTTATGAACGTCAATGGTATATACTGCCGCAATAGCGTGCACCTGAGAATTGGCAGTAGAAAAAATCGTCGCGTAGATTCCTATGATCACAAAAGTATAGAAAAACGGATCAGCATACTGATGCAGAAGCGTCAGCAGTATCGAATCCGGATTGTCCACATGATCGGTCAACACCAGCGCGGAGTTCCCTGCAAATAAGGTTCCGACACATATAATAGAGGACAGACATAACAGCCACGGGATAATGTTGAAGTTTCTCTCCGATTCTGCCGCGTAATTTCGGATCCAGATCTGAGGTCCCATAAAAGCTCCGATAGGAACGATGAAGAACAGGGATATCCACAGAACCACGCGATGACGCCCTTCCTCTCCCGGCATGGAGACATAAGAAGGATCCTTGGCGATCAGCTCAGGGAAAACCTGGTCTGCCCCGCCGGCTACGTGCATAAGGTAACACCCTGACGACACAATAGCCAGAACGATCAAAATACCATAAAAAATATCCGTCATTACAACCGCGCGAAGACCGCCGGCCCACAGATAAATAACCAGGATCGAGAAAAAAATGATGCCGCCTACATAAGAGGAAATGACACCGGCGGTCGCCACATTCATAACCAGTATTCCTCCTACGATCTGCACCTGCAGATACACCATCGTACTCAGGATGCTTACCACCGTCACCAGCACATTCAGCTTCTTCGAATCGTAAATATCATCAAAAAAATCTGTCGGCGTCATATAGTTATGCACTTTGCCGTAATGCCAGATCCTGCGTCCCAGCAGGATAAAAAGCACGGCAAACAGCGCGTCCCATCCTACCGTCGTCATATAGATCGGTCCCTGCTCGTAGAAATATGCGATCGCGCCGATAAATGCGAATATGCTCATCCAGGTCGAAAAAATCGTCGCGTACATAGGGAACGTTTTCAGTTTTCGTCCCTGAAGAATAAAATCATTGGTATTGTTTACCGCCTTGTTGCGCGCGAATTCCCCTAAAAGAAGAGGGACAAACGCAAATACGCAGATAATCAGCAGCCTGACAGCGTTCGTGATCATTTCTTTTTCTTACCTTCCCCGTGGTTTTCGCTTTATTCTACCATAATTTTAAGCTATAATAAACAACAGGGAGGATTTTATTATGTATTTCAGCTGGCTTGTATTCATTGCACTCTTTACCTTTGCAGCCTCGACTCTGTACTTTTATATTTTTTCCCGCAAGCAGGAGAAATTCATGCAGTACTGGGGATTTTCCTGGATCGCCTATTCCATGAGTCTGCTCTGCCTGCTTTGTTTTTTTTCATCCCCAAACGATTTGTTTCTGGAGCTTCGCAAGGTCGTAGACATGTTCAACCTGCTCCTGCTCCTGTTTGGATCTTATTCCTATACACATATCAAGGTGCCTACCTACTGGTACCGCTTTTCCCTGTATCTGCTGCTTCTTGCAGTGATCTGCATGATCTACAGCTTCGATCTTTTATCCTTTTATCTGCCGATTTCCATATATCAGCTTATCATTACCGCATTTCTCTGTTATAATATATGGCAGAAGTGGGACATCATCATGGCAGAACGTATCATTGCGTCAGTGGTTTTCTTTTTATGGCTCTGTTAAAAATGTTGGGGTGGAGGATACTCCAAGGATTTCAGAGCCTCTTTCATTTTTTGAAAAAACGCTGTTTTC
>NZ_JACRWC010000035.1 GCF_014306095.1 Lentihominibacter faecis | reverse complement strand
CTTTAGGAATGATCGAAACATACGGACTGGTTCCGTTAACGGTGGAAAAGGACGGTCGGATCTTTACCGGAAATCCGGGAGACTGCCTGTTCTTCCAGAATGGTGCCAAGCTCACCTTCGGATCCCCGAACAAAGTAACTGTCTTCTACGCAACTCATTAATCAAGAAGAATAAGGAGGTCAGCGAATGGAAGCTTTAGGAATGATCGAAACATACGGACTGGTTCCTTCCATCGAAGCCGCTGATGCCATGCTGAAGGCGGCAGAAGTAAAACTTCTGGAAAGAACTTTCGTCAAGGGTGGTCTGGTTACTGTTACAGTAACAGGCGACGTAGCAGCCGTAAAGGCATCCGTTGATGCTGGTGCTGCCGCAGCTGCAAGACTGGGTGAACGCTGCCTGGTAACACAGCACGTAATCCCAAGACCGCATGTTGAGGTTGGCGAAACCATCGTAAATCCGATTCCACTCATCGAACGTTCGGAACACGAACACGAAGACGATGATGCGGAAGAGGATGGTCCCAAATAAAGAGGAACCTGAATCGGATTCAGAGCTGACAGAAGAGGACGCAACACAACCGGAGCAGCCGGAAGAACCTGCTGAGCCTGCTGTAGAAAACGCAGTTGCAGAAGAACCTGCAGCGGAAGAAGCTTTGCAGCACGTAGTGGATGCAGCCGAACTCACAAAGGAATGTGTAGATCGTCTGGTAGAAGAAAACGGAGCAGAAAAAGCCCTGGCTGAGGTTGGTAAATGCAGAGTCGTGAAACTGAGAAATCTGGCTAGAGAATACGACGGCCTGCAGATCGCCGGAAGAGAAATCTCCAAGGCAAACAAGACGACCCTTCTGGAAGAACTGAAGAACTATTATAACAAAAAAAACTAGAGAGAATGCAAGGATAAAAAAGGAGGTGCCATAGTATGCAGAATATTGATTATGATTTACGCTCTGTACAGGAAGTTCGCGACCTGGCAAGACTGGGTCAGATCGCAACAGAAAAGATCGCAAACTATACAGAGGATCAGATCGATAGAATCATACGTAATATGGTTCGCGTTGCCGAAGAAAATGCTGTTTCACTGGCACAGATGGCAGTAGAAGAAACAGGCTTCGGTAAAGTGGCAGATAAAACTTATAAAAATCACATGGCTTCGACATTACTGTACGATGCCATCAAGGACATGAAGACGATCGGGATCGTAAGTGAAGATCCGATCGCAAGAACGATGGATGTAGCTGATCCGGTTGGTCTGCTGATGGGTATCGTGCCTTCCACGAACCCGACATCTACAGCGATCTTCAAGTCTATCATCGCGATCAAGGCTAGAAACGCTATCGTATTTTCACCGCATCCATCCGCTGCAAAGTGTACGCTGAAGGCAGCTACTCTGATGCGTGATGCTGCAGTAGAAGCCGGAGCACCGGAAAATATCATCGGATGCATTTCCATGCCTTCCATGCCTGCTACAGATGAACTGATGCACAGCAAGGAAGTTAAGATGATCATCGCAACAGGCGGTCCTGGAATGGTTAAGGCTTCCTACAGCGCTGGTAAACCGGCACTGGGTGTAGGCGCAGGAAACTCTCCGGCATACATCGAAAGAACAGCTAACGTACAGCAGGCTGTTACAAACATCATCGCAAGTAAGACATTCGACTACGGCACGATCTGCGCATCCGAACAGTCCATCATCTGTGAAGAATGCAACAAGGACGCTGTAATCGCTGAACTGAAGAACCAGGGTGCTTACTTCATGAGTCCGGAAGAAACAGATAAAGTCTGCAAGCTTCTGTTCAAAGCCGGCGGTCACGCTATGAACGCCAAGTTCGTAGGAAGATCCCCGCTTCACATTGCAAGTGCAGCAGGAATCAACGTTCCGGAAAACACAACAGTGCTCATCGGACCTCAGGGCGGTGTTGGCGACGGCTATCCGCTTTCCTTTGAAAAGCTGACAAGCGTACTGGCATTCTATGTAGTAAACGACTGGCATGAAGCATGCGAACTGAGCATCGAGCTGTTACAGAACGGTATCGGACATACCATGAGTTTACACACAGAAAACAAGAACATCGTTCTGGAATTCACGAAGAAACCGGCATCCAGAATCCTGGTCAACACAGGAAGCAGCATGGGTGGTACCGGCGGAAGCACCGGCCTTATCCCTTCCTTCACATTAGGTTGCGGAACATGGGGCGGCAGCTCGGTATCTGAAAATGTAAGCCCAATGCATCTGGTAAATATCAAAAAAGTTGCCTACGGTATCAAAAACTGTGCTACACTGGCAGCAGACGATCCGACATTCAATCATCCGGAACTGGCTAACCTGAATGCAGCACCTGCAGCAGGAGCAAACATCGGATTCACTCCGATCCATCCAGAGCCGATCCCTGCAAGCGGAGCACCGATGGCGTTCGATACTCATACGGTAGCACCGACACAGGTATCCCCGGCTAACTGCGGATCTACGTCGGCTTACCTTTCACCGGCTGACTACCAGAACAACAACAGCGGCATTTCCTACGGTGTAGGATGCAACAGCTGCAGCAGCAATGCAGATGCACCTGTAGCAAGTGATCAGCCGATCGACGCAAATCAGCTCAACGACATGATCAATGCTCTGGTAAAGGCAATGAAGGGAGAATAAGATGGCAAGCAAGGAATACGAAGCAGTCCTGAAAGTACTGTTAGAAGCGGTTCAGTCCGTAAACGGTGCAGGACAGCAGGCTCCGGAGGGCATTCCGGTAGGTGTTTCCAACCGCCATATCCATCTTTCACAGGCTGATCTGGATACTCTGTTTGGATCAGGGTATCAGCTGACACCGATCAAAGATCTGTCACAGCCGGGTCAGTTCGCCTGTAAGGAAACAGTGACGATCTGCGGACCGAAAGGTGCGATCGAAAAGATCCGTGTATTAGGACCCGTTCGCAGCAAGACTCAGATCGAGATCCTGACAGGAGACGGTTTTAAACTGGGAGTCAAGGCTCCGGCAAGATTGTCCGGAGATCTGGCGGGAACACCGGGAATCACGGTCATCGGTCCTAAGGGATCGGTACAGACGACAGAAGGTCTGATCGTGGCACAAAGACATATTCACATGCTTCCGCAGGAAGCGGCTGCTCACGGCGTGCATGACGGACAGATCGTCAGCATCCAGGTAGACGGCCCGAGAGGCGGAACGCTGGCAAACGTAGCGATCCGTGCTACGGACACTTCGGCTCTGGAATGTCATGTGGACACAGAAGAAGCCAATGCGATGGACATGAGTTCATCCACACGTATCAAAATCATTAAGTAAATCAAAAACGCGTAAAGTTTTAAATGAAATGTTTTTTAGGAGGAAATTAAAATGACTAAGAACGAAGCATTAGGAATGATCGAAACAAAAGGTTTAGTTGGTTCTATCGAAGCTGCAGATGCTATGGTAAAGGCTGCAAACGTATACCTCATCGGTAAGGAATTCGTAGGCGGCGGACTGGTAACTGTAATGGTTAGAGGAGATGTAGGCGCTGTAAAGGCTGCAACAGACGCAGGAGCTGCTGCTGCTCAGAGAGTTGGCGAACTGCTGTCCGTACACGTAATCCCTCGTCCGCACGTAGAAGTAGAAGACATTCTGCCGCAGAAGGGAAACAAATAAGCGAAAGCTGACATCAGGACATTAAGCTAGTTTACATGAGGTGGGTATGGTTCATATCCACCTCATGTTCATAAAGGGGGGAGAGTATGAAGAATTTTAATATCAGTACTAACGTATATTTTGGAGAGAATTCCCTGGGGATCCTGGATACGATCCAGGACAAGCACGTTCTGATCGTGTGCGACAGCTTCATGGAATCCTCCGGGATCGTGGATAAAGTGAAGGAGCACCTGAGTGCATGTCAGGTAGATGTGTTCAGCAAGGTCGTACCGGATCCTCCTATCGAAATCGTTTCGGAAGGGATCCAGTGCCTGCAGAGCTGCAAAGCAGATGTGATGATCGCTGTGGGAGGTGGTTCTTCCATCGATGCCGCAAAGGCGATCCGCGAACTTTCAAGTCAGCTGAACATCGCTCATATCCATGAGTGTTATGCGATCCCGACTACCAGCGGTACTGGTTCAGAGGTAACACGATTTTCTGTGATCACCAATGCGCAGGAAGGAATCAAATATCCTTTGGTGAATGATTCTCTGCAGCCTATGGTAGCTATCCTGGATCCGGAACTTGTAGAGAGCGTTCCGCCTGCTATCACGGCGGACACCGGTATGGATGCGCTGACACACGCACTTGAGGCATATGTATCTACGGAAGCCAACGACTTTACAGATGCGCTGGCAGAGAAAGCAGTTACCCTTCTTATAAAGTTCCTGCCGTTTGCCTATACGCACGGAGATGATCTGGAGGCGCGTGAAAAGGTACACAATGCATCCTGTCTGGCCGGAATGGCATTTAATAAAGTCGGTCTTGGGATCAGTCACAGTATTGCACACACCATTGGAGGAAAGTTCCATCTTTCCCACGGAAGAAGCAATGCCATCGTACTGCCTCACGTAATCGAATACAATGCGCATCTGGATGGACCGGAAGAAACGGTATGCGCGAGAAAATATCAGAGAATGGCCAAGCTGATCGGTCTTCCTTACAGCAATGTGCCGCTGGCAGTAGGAAGTCTTGTTCGCAAGATCCATGAATTGGAGAGATTGTTTGGTATCCCGGAAAATCTGAAAAAAGCCGGGATCAAACAGGAAGATCTCCTCAAGCACAAGGATGAGATGATCCGGGATGCGCTGGCAGATACCTGCACGAAAACAAATCCGAGAGTTGTTGGAGCTGCGGATATCGAAGCTATTCTCAAGAAGGTTGGTCCTCTTTAAAAAATTCATATAAAGTAACTTCAAAAGAACCTTTTCTGACGGATTCGTGGTGTATCCGGCAGAAGAGGTTCTTTTGCTTTTTTGCAGCAAATCAGTTATACTGTATCTGAGAAGTCAGTGGTGAAATGAGAAGGAGAAGCTGTGTGACAAGGAACTCGAAGAAATACAGGCAGGATAAGAAGATTTTGCTGACCGTTGCAGCGCTTATTTTGTGTGCTGTTGTCTGCCGCCTGTTTTCACGTTTTGATGTTGTGGATGATGCGCTTAATTATTTATGTTCACTGCTGCGATCGATCATTTACATGGGGATCATCATCACGTGGGGCGTTTCGGTCAGAAGGCGTGTGCTCAACCGTTCCGTCCGCAGATATCTGATGGCAATAGCGGCGCTGCTGCTGTTTTGGTTCGGTATAAGAACCTGTAAATTTTTATTTCTGGAAGGGATCCCCGCGCTACAGTACTACTGCTGGTACGGCTATTACATACCGATGATACTGATCCCTCTGATGGGGATCTATCTTGCATGCTGTCTTGGAAGATCGGAAAATTACACGTTGCCGACTCAATTAAAGGTGATTACCGTTCCGGCGATCCTGTTTATTTTACTGATCCTTACCAATAATTTTCACCAAAAGGTCTTCGCGTTTCCGTTTGGGTTGGAAGATGCTGAATGCATTTATGTACATAAACCACTTTATTTCGTGTGCCTGGGCTGGATGTTTGCGGAGGTCATCGCTTTTTTGGCCCTGCTTTTGGTGCGAAGCCATGTGCCGAACAAAAAAAAGCGGATCTGGGGACCGGTGATACCGGCAGCGGCAGCTCTTTTATACTGTATCGGATATCTTATGGGGAGCAAGATCCTTTTCATGATCGCAGGCGATATGACAGCTGTTATGACTTTGATCATGCTGTCGGTCTGTGAGATCTGCATCCAGAGCAGATTGATCCCTTCCAATACACGATACAGCGAGCTGTTTCATGCCTCGACGATAGGAGCGCAGATCGTAGATACATCATATAACATATGTCTTGCATCGGATAATGCAAAAGAATTCTCAAAGGAAATGATGCGCTGCACAGAGGAAGGTCCTGTTGAAATGGGAAATGAAAGACTGTCCGGAGCACCCGTTGCCGGAGGGCATGTGCTATGGGTCGAGGATATTTCCATGGTGCAGGATGTTCTGAAAAAGCTGGAACGGATCAGTTCACGCCTTTCTGAAAACAACAATCTTCTGAAGGCAGAGGTAGAACTAAAGGAAAAGCAGGCACAGACGGATGAACATATGCGTATTTACGACAAAATAACAGAAGAAGTGGCCCCGCAGCTGCAGAAGCTGGAGTCGCTGCTCACCTTCTCAGAGGATCCTGCTAAAACAAGAGAAAATCTGGGTCTTGTCTGTGTGATCAGTTCTTATATCAAACGACGGAGCAATCTGATCCTCCTTGGAGAGGAAGCCAGCTTTCTGCCGGCACAGGAGCTGGAATACTGCCTTCGGGAATCCATGGAAAATCTAAGACTCTGCGGAGTAGCGGGTTCGTTATCGTGCAGATGCAAAGGCATACTATCAAAGGATTCTTCGGTGGCGGCATACGCCTTTTTTGAAATGATACTGGAAGCTGCGCTCCCGACGATGAATGCGATCCTGGTCAATCTTACAGTAGAATCGGAATCTGTGGAGATGACATTTTCCATATCGTGCGACTTGTCTGCCATCGTGCCGGATCGCGAGTTTCTGGCACAACATAATGCTGCAGCGATCGTATCTAAACAGGAAGATGATGTGCATATTGCATTCCTTTTACCAAAAGGAGGTGCAGCGAAATGAGGTCGATATTTTCCCTTTCTGATGCGGGACATTCACTGATGCTTATACTGTTGTTCCTTGCTTTGCTCTTTCAGCTGTTTGTGTTCTGCATAGGGTGCTTTTACAGGGCTAAATGGACACACTGCAAAATGTTATCCATACTGGCGGCGATATCCTTTTTATCGCTTAGTTTTCTGACAGCAGGTACTGCCAGACAGACATTTGATGAGCCCATGTGGGCGATTACACGAAAATGGATGGATATTCCAACAGCAATAGTATTCGCCTTCATCGTTTTTACTTCAGGATATGCATGCTGGATCCTGTGGCATGAATTGAAATACAGGAAGTCCACCATCACGAGGGCGTCTGTCAGAGAAGGTGCGGATATGATGTCGATGGGACTCTGCTTTTTCAAGGAAGCCGGGCAGCTTATACTGGTAAACCTGAAGATGGAAAAACTCAGCCAATTATTATGTGGAGTGGCTTTGCAGAATGGAGAAAGCTTCTGGCAGATGATTTCTCAGGGCGATCTGAAATCAGGAGCACGAAGAAGCAGGATCATGGACGTTCCGGCAGTGATATTGCCGGATGGAAGTGCGTGGATCTTCGACAGAAAGGTGATCTGCATGAATGGCGAGGAAATCTTTCAGGTGACTGCAATGGATGCAACGGAGCTTTATGCCTTGAGCAGTAAGCTGAAACGGGAA
The DNA here is from genome assembly GCF_014306095.1 of Lentihominibacter faecis. Taxonomy (GTDB): domain Bacteria; phylum Bacillota; class Clostridia; order Peptostreptococcales; family Anaerovoracaceae; genus Lentihominibacter; species Lentihominibacter faecis. The sequence goes on along the minus strand of NZ_JACRWC010000035.1, from coordinate 13,187 downwards.
AACTCCGTGCTGCGCAGCATGAATGCGAGGCTAAAAGTGTACGGCCGCAGGGTGGATGAACTCACGAGAACGCAGCAGAGACTTGCCATGAAGATCCAGATCCATGATTCCATCGGGCAGAATCTTATGATGACCAGGTATTATCTGGCGCAGGAAGCACAGGGAGCATCCAGGAAGGATCTAACTCCGATCCTGCAAAGGTGGCTGCACACGATCGCTTTGCTTCGCCGTGAAGTGGAGCCTGATGAGTCGAAGGGAGCTTTTCAATACCTTACCGATGCAGCAGGATCTGCGGGAGTGGAAGTTTTACTGCAGGGAGAAATGCCGGAAGATGACAGGGCGGTGGAGCTGATAACAGCGGCAGGGGCAGAGGCTCTGACCAATGCGGTCCGTCATGCCGGCGCAAAGCAGCTCAGGGTAAACGTTTCGCAGACTGATCTGGTGTGCAGCGCTGTCTTTACCAATGACGGCAGACGACCGGCGAAGCCTTTGCAGGAGGGCGGAGGACTGAAAGGACTGCGCAGACGCATCGAAGGAGAAGGCGGCACGATGACCGTCAGTGCCGATCCGGAATTTACACTGACGGTAACGATACCGAAGGAAGGAAAGGTGAATGTGATATGACCAGAAATGTACTTATCGTTGAAGATGACCCTATGGCACGGAAACTCTTTGAGATCATACTGGAAAGCAGCGGACGGTATCATCTGGAAGCATCCATTGAAAGCGCATCGCTGGCGGAGTTCTACTGCATGACTAATCCGATCGACCTGATTTTGATGGATGTATGCACGGCGCTGCATGCCAGCGGTCTTGACGCGGCAGCCAGAGTGAAGGAAAAGTATCCGCAGATCAAGATCATCATAGTAACCAGTCAGCCGGAATGTGATTTTATTGATCGGGCAAGACTGGGCGGCGTGGACAGTTTCTGGTACAAGGATCCGTCTGAAGACATCTTGCTTGAGATCATGGACAGGACCATGGCAGGAGAGTCTATATACCCGGATACGACTCCGATGCTGAAGCTGGGGATGGCCAGCAGCATTGAATTCACACCGAGGGAGCTGGAGGTCCTGCGCGAGCTTACCAGCGGCGATACGGATGACATCATAGCCGAGCGGCTTCATCTGTCGGTGCACACTGTCAAGAAACATATCAAAAACATGTTCCAGAAAACCGGATTCACGTCAAGGACGCAGCTGGCAGTCATGGCCAGGGAAAGCGGACTGGTGATACGGGGATTTTAACGATACAGGGTAGGGACACCTCTTTGATCATAAGGTCAAGGGGTGTTTTTGTTTTGGACGAAACAGTAAAATGAAAAAAGTACTCTTTTGGGTGATGTGTCATGACAACGGAATTGTTAGAATATTTCCAATAAAACAAATGGATCATGTAGCACGATCATGGATCGTTGATAAGAGCCAATCGGGGAGGTGGTCTATTGCGGATCGCGGTAATAAGCACACAGAATCGCCTGCTGTCAGGAGCAATCATCAAGTATATGCAGGAGCGGAGCGAACTGCGACCTGTACGTATCCTGGAGGATAATGATGAGGAACCGCTTAAAACCTGCAAGTCAGTTCAGGCGGACGTCCTGCTCATGGAGGTGAATCAGATACCGCCTTTTACCTTTTCGCAGCGCAGAAGTGCGGCAGCCCAGATCCGAAAATGTCTGCCATCGTGCAGGATCGCATTTATCTGTGATGAAAATGCGGATCCTGAGGATGCGAAGAAAGTGAAGGAACTGAACAAGGAGGGCGGAATCGACACATTCTTTTACAGTTCTGTAACGGGAGAATATCTCGTTGATATGCTTGATACGTTATAACACAGGAAAGTTATTTCACATATGATTTAAGAAACTGTTTCAAGAGAAGGAGAAAGACAATGAAAAAATTAGTTATGATAGTACTTTCGCTGATGCTGGTATTTGCATTTACTGCATGCGGAGGAGGCGGTGATTCCGGAGACAAGAAAAGCGAAAAGTCCGATCCAAATGTAATAAATACCGGAGAGTACACGGCAGAATACAAGGGCTATGAGATCGTAAAAGACTCTAACGGGGATGATGCTATCGTAGTGACCTGGAACTTTACCAATAATGGAGAAGAATCGAAATCGTTCGGATGGGCATTTGACTACACTCTGTTCCAGGATGGCGTAGAGCTGGGATACAGTACAGTATTTGTCGGAGATTCCTATGATACCGTAGATGAGAATCTGATGAAGGATGTTAAACCGGGCAGCTCTCTGGAAGTAAAGTCCACTAACAAACTGGCCAATCTTGAAAGCCCTGTAGAAGTTGAGATCGGAGATCTGTTAAGCGATGAGAAAGATACTCTGGAAATCGATATCACAAAATAAATCGATAGGATTGTCGGGGGTGAATTTATGAGAAAAAAGATTATGATCGCAGTGGCGATCCTGGTGATGTGTTTTGCCTTTGTCTCGTGTGGCAAAAGCATGGCAGACAGTCCGTACGTAGGAACGTGGAAGGCTGTTAATGCGAGCTACAGCGGCATAGAAATGTCGGTAGAAAGCATCATCGGCGGCGAAATGACATTTGAACTGAAGGATAACGGCAAGTGTGTCCTGAACGTTGCGGGCGAGGAGGAATCAGGCAAATGGTCTGAAAATGAAGATGGCTTCAACGTAGAAGACCAGTTCGATTTCAAGGTAGACGGTGATAAGGCAACCATGGATTATAGCGGGGTGACCATAACCCTGGAAAAACAGTAATATATTTTTCTCTCATCAGCCATAAATCGTCACCAAGACGGTTTATGGCTGCTTTCATAATGGAGAGTAGTATGGCTGCCTGTGTGCCGGGCATTTCGGCAGTGTGCAGCAAATCAGGAAGGAGCAGAATATGGGGCTTATTAAAGCGGCAGCAGGTGCAGTAGGCGGAATGATGGCGGATCAGTGGAAGGAGTTTTTCGTATGTGATGCCATCGACGATGATGTGCTGGTAGTCAAGGGAAGCAAACAGGCATCAGGAAGATCGTCGAATACGAAAGGTGAATCAAACGTTATCTCCGACGGGTCAGCCGTTTCCGTTGCTGACGGACAATGTATGATGATCGTTGAACAGGGACGTGTCATAGAGCTTTCGGCAGAACCCGGGATCTTTATTTACAAAAACGATCTTTCGCCGTCCATATTCGCAGGAAACCTGAAGGATGGCCTCAAGGGAGCTGCAAAGGATGCCTGGGATCGTTTTAAATTCGGAGGCGGTCCGGGAAAAGATCAGAGAGTCTATTACTTCAACACCAAAGAACTGCTTGGAAACAAATACGGCACGGTCAATCCCATCCCGTTCAAAGTCATGATCGATCCTTCTATAAACAGATTCCTGGGGATCTCGGTCCGCTGCAACGGAGAGTATTCGTACAAGATCGTAAATCCGATGCTCTTTTATACGAATGTCTGCGGTAATGTGCAGAATGAATACAATAGAGAGGAAATCGACAGTCAGCTGAAGTCGGAGCTTCTGACAGCGCTGCAGCCGGCTCTTGCGAGAATATCCACAAAGGGGATCGATTACAGTGAGATACCTCTTTATACGAGGGATATCACGGAAGCACTCAACGAGGAATTATCTTCCCAGTGGGCTGAAAAAAGAGGCCTGCAGGTCGTTTCGTTCGGTGTCAATTCCATATCTGTTTCAGACGAAGATAAACTGAAGATCCAGAACATGCAGCAGGCCATATTCATGTCAGATCCGAGCATGGCAGCAGGAAACATAGCATCGGCACAGGCAGATGCTATGCGTACCGCAGCCGGTAATGAAAACGGAGCAATGATGGGGTTCATGGGCATGGGAATGGCGGCTCAGGCAAGTGGATTGAATGCAGGCAATCTGTTCCAGATGGGACAGCAGCAACAGCAGGCTCAGGCCGCGGCACAGCAGCAACAGCAGGCTCAGCCAGTACAGCAGCAACAGCAGGCTCCGGCAGGCGGGGCAGCTCCTGCACCATCAGCAGCAGGAAGCTGGACCTGCAAGTGCGGGACAACGGCCATCGGCAAATTCTGTCCGGAATGCGGCAGCCCTAAGCCGGCAGAAACACAGGGATGGACCTGCAGCTGCGGCGCAGTGAACAAAGGTAAATTCTGTTCGGAATGCGGTGCGAAGAAACCTGAGGGAGCGCCACTTTATAAATGCGACAAGTGTGGATGGGAACCGGAAGATCCGACGAATCCTCCGAAATTCTGTCCGGAGTGCGGTGATGTTTTTGATGAAAATGATGTGAAATAGGAGGAGTTGACCATGGGACTTTTTGATAAAAAATTCTGCGATGTATGCGGAGAAAAAATCGGTATGCTGGGAAACCGTAAACTGGAGGACGGCAACATCTGCAAGGACTGTGCGAAGAAGCTTTCTCCGTGGTTTGACGACAGAAGACACAGTACGCTGGAAGAGATAAAAAGCCAGCTTCAGATGCGTGAGGAAAATCGCAGTCTGGTAAGTTCTTTCCGTCCTGGCAGAGTTATCAGATCAGACAGATACAACCTGTACATAGATGAAAGGCAGCAGCTGTTTGCCGCTTCGGTAAACCTTGACAGGGAAGATAATCCGGATATTATTTCCCTGAGCCAGATCACAGGATGTAATCTGGATGTGGATGAAATGCGTACGGAGGAATACCGTACGGATCGTGACGGAGAGAGAGAAAGCTACAATCCGCCGCGATACAGTTATTCATATGATTACTATTTTTATATCTACCTGAATCATCCTTATATACATGAGGTGAAGCTGAAACTCAACTCTATGGATATTTCCGAGGATGACCGCAACCGTCGTCATGATGTAGAGCGGGCAGGACAGGAGATGATGAGTTATCTGCAGAATGTGACTGGATGCACGGTCGGTGGAATGGGCATGAACCAGGGCATGGGCATGCAGTCTGGAATGGGCATGAACCAGGGCATGGGCATGCAGCCTGGAATGGGCATGAACCAGGGCATGGGCATGCAGCCTGGAATGGGCATGAACCAGGGCATGGGCATGCAGCCTGGAATGGGCATGAACAACCAGGGCATGGGCATGCAGCCTGGAATGGGTATGAACAACCAGGGCATGGGCATGCAGCCTGGAATGGGCATGAACAACCAGGGCATAGGCATGCAGCCGGCAGCAGGCATGAACCAGGGCATGTCACAGAACGTGAATCCACAGGGCGGTATGGGAGCTGCAGCAGGAGCCGCTGCGGGAGCAGCCTTTGCAGGAAATGCTGCCGAAGGCCCATGGGTATGCCAGTCATGCGGAGCAACCAATGCCGGCAGATTTTGTGAAAGCTGTGGTAGTCCGAGAAAATAGAAGCGAGAACTGACGAAAGTGAAAAAGGAGGTTCTTATGAAAAGAAAGATACTGGCAGCCGTTCTCGTGCTTGCAATGTGTTTCGCATTTGCAGGATGCGGTGGAGATAGCGGCGATAAAGACAATGCCAAAGAAAAGCCAAAAGTGACATCCATTACAGGCAGCTGGGAGTGTGAGGACATCGAAGTTACTGATAATGGCAAGAAGGTCAGTAAAGATACGATCAAAACTATGTTCGGCAAGGATTTTTCCAGTGTTCTTAAGCTCACTGCCTATGGTGACGGCTCAGCGGATATCAATATGATGGGCGATGAGGGAGTCATTTCCTGGAGCGAAACGGAAGACAATGGATACAAACTTTCTTATACGGGTCCTGAGGCGGAAAGTGCTGGGGAGATGAATGCGAAGCTGGACGGCGATAAACTGATCGTAACCGTGAAGGAAACGTATCTGTCGGACGGCAAGGAACAGGGCATGGAGATGAAATTCACGATGAAATATCTCGGGAAGAAATCCAAGCTTATCGAAGGATGGGACGTAACGCTTGATGATGATGAAATCTACGCCATGAGCAATGCCATGGTAGGAGGTGCATGTGTTGAAGCGGACGGAATGCTGTACGGAGATTACGGCGGCAAGGAATGGGGCAAAGGAGCCTTTACAGCGGCCAAGATCAAGGACGGCAAGCTGAAAGATAAGACCGTCATCGCCAAGGATACGAAAGCCAGTTGTTTGTCCGTATATGACGGAGATGTTTACGGCATTCTCGACAAGGAGAAGATCGTAAAAGTAAAAGCCGGGAAAACCAAGGCTGAAACTCTTTATACGGGAGCCTGTGACTATATGCAGGTGACGAAAAACGGCATTTATTTTACCGATGAAAACGATAAATACCGCAAAATGGGCTTTGATGGAAAAAACAAGGAAACCGTGCTGGATAAGGGAGTCTTTTATCCATATCAGGTCAGCTCAAAATTCCTGATCTATCAGGATGATGCCGACGGGGAAACGCTTCATGTGTACAACATGGAAGACGGCAGCGACACGAAGATCTCGAATTTCGTTTCCTATGAACCGATGCTTCGTGGGGACTACCTCTACTTCTATACACCTGGAAACGGAGAAAATATGCAGTTCATGTGCCGCGTAGACATGTATTCAGGCAAAGTGGATAAAGCCGAGGGAGCAGCTATCGTGTATGACTATTATGTGACGCCGAAATATATCGCGGCCGCAAAGGGTGGATTCGTCAAAATCAAATTCAGCGAATGGGATACTTTTTCCAATACAAGCAGTGCAGGAACCAAAGCCTATCCGGTCTACAGTAATGGAAAGACCTGGATCGCAAAAGCCTACGGTGAAACGTATATGGATACGAAAATATTTAGCACAGAGGAAGGGAAGAGCATAGGATTCACGTACGTGAAGGAGGAATAGGAGGCTTTTATGTCAAATCAAATGGAGTATAAATGTCCGGCATGCAGTGGAGCGCTCGCTTTTGATTCAGCGAGCCAGAAGCTGAAATGTCCGTTCTGCGACAGTGTTTACAATCTGGACCAGTTTGAGCAGCAGCAGCCTGATCCTGCACAGCAGGCGCAGGCTCAGCAGGGAGAACAGCCTGCAACTGGAGGCATGAACTGGAATGTGGAACCGGGCAGTGAATGGGCTGCAGGAGAAACAGATGATATAAGTGTTCTCTCCTGCAACTCGTGTGGTGGAGAGATCGTATGCGAAGATACGACCGCTTCAGCAACCTGTCCTTACTGCGGCAATCCAGTAGTGCTCAAAGGAAAGCTTTCCGGTATGTTAAAGCCGGACTGCATCATACCGTTCAAGCTTGATAAAAACCAGGCAAAGGAAGCGTTGAAGCGTCATGTTGCCCGTAAAAAGCTTGTGCCTGCTCTTTTCAAAGATAAAAATCATATCGAAGAGATCAAGGGTGTGTACGTTCCTTTCTGGCTGTTTGATGCACAGGTAGCAGCAAACATCAGCTACAAGGGAGAGCGGACCCGTACATGGAGCGATGCGAAGTACAAGTATATCGAACACAATTATTACAGGATCTATCGAGCGGGATATGTGGCATTCGATCAGGTCCCGGTGGATGGCTCTAAAAAGATGGCAGATGATCTGATGGAATCTATCGAACCGTTTGATTTCTCCCAGGCGGTGGATTTCAAAACGGCTTATCTGGCCGGATACATGGCAGATAAGTACGATGTGGATGCGGAAACAAGCATCAAGACTGCTAATGCGAGGATCCGATGGAGTACGGAGGATGCTTTTCAGAGCACGGTGCAGGGTTTTACAGGCGTGACTGCGGAAGAATCCTACATAAATCTGCAAAATGGTGTTGCCAGATATGCTCTTTATCCGGTATGGCTGCTCAACACAAGATGGAACGGGAAGGACTACGTCTTCGCCATGAACGGGCAAACCGGTAAGTTTGTTGGCGATCTTCCGCTGGATAAAAAAGCTTACCAGAGGAATTTCGCTATCCTGGGAGGTATATTCAGTATAGTTGCAAGTGTTCTGGCATTTTTGGCAGACTACATATTTTTCTAGGAGGTGGCAGAGATGAGAAATAAAGCAATCACGATCATAATGGCTCTGCTGCTGACACTGGGATTAGCTGCGGGTTCAAGTTTTGCGGCAGAGAAAACGTCATATTTTATAGACGATGCATCTATCGTCTCTTCGGAAACCCAAAAGGAGATCGATTCGCGTCTTGCCGACATCTCAAAGGCACAGAAGTCCGGCGTATATCTTATGACTACCGATGATTTTCAGGGAATGACGCCGCAGGAATTCGCAGATTTCGTATATGAAGAAAACGGCATGGGATATGGATCTTCTCACGACGGTATTATTCTGGTCTTGAATTACGATTCAGGCGACTGGGCTATCAGCACGACGGGAAGCGGGATCTCTACCTATACGGACGCAGGACAGGAATATCTTATGGAAAATGTCACAAAAGATCTCCGAGAAGATCCTCCTGCAGCGTTTTCAGTCTATGCAGACCTGTGTGAAGATTTCCTGATACAGGCGGCAAAGGGAAAGCCGTACGATGTTGGCAACATGCCAAAAGACTTTAATCTGTTGATCGATATCGCTATCGGTATCGTAATCGGGCTTCTGATCGCGTATGCCATAGTAAAAAGACAGAAAGATGCTTTAAGAAGTGTGCGTCGCAGGGTAGCGGCCAAGGAATACATGAGACCGGGAAGCCTTAAGCTGACAGCTCAAAATGAGCAGTATCTGTACAATACAGTAGATCGTATTGAAAAAGAAACTTCGTCCGGCGGCGGCAGCAGCAGCGGCGGCAGTACGACACACACAAGTTCGTCAGGAACGACCCATGGCGGCTCTTCCGGAAAGTTTTAGAGGTACCGCATATGACAGATGTTAAAAAAGTGATCGCTTTGAACCGTCTTCGTGCACAGATGCTGGATGAAGAGGTTTCTCCGGCACAGAAACAATACTATCTGGAACTGGCGCAGTGGCTTGAAAATCAGAATATACAGACTGCAGAGGAGGCAACGGAATCCATTAAAAACACACCCTATTACGACGGGGCGGCTCTGGCAAAGGAGCTGGATGGGATCCACCTCAGGATACGTGCGGCACGCGAACTGGGGTACGAAGACGTGGAGAAGATCCATTTGCAGCGACGTGAAAAGCTTCTTTCAAAGGGGCTGCAGGCATATGCTTTTTCACAGGAATGGATCGATGATTATAACAGGGCGCAGGAGGCATCGGTCCGGTATATGGAGCGAAAGGAAGTCTTCGGACGTATCTTCCGGGCTTACATCCGCATCTGTGGAAGCCCGCAGCGGGAACATCGTCTGGAAGCAGTCAAGGATATGAAGGCAGCACTTTCTGAACTGGAACAGATGGGCGTCTCGTTTGAAGAGCTGGCACAGCAGAAAGCATACAGACAGCTGACTATGACCACCGAAGAAGGAATGGCACGTTTTATCGCTTTTGTCGAAGAATTCAAGAAAACGGGAACGGCCGCAGGCGCGGTGGATCTGAACCATTTAAAGAAAGAGCAGGAGAGGATCGGGCGCTGGGCCAAGGAGCATGCTGCACAGCTGATCGCTGCAGGAGCACAGGAACAGTGGAACCGAGCCAGCTGTATCGCTGTGCCGTCTGATGATCCCATGGGATATGATTTTATCGCCATGAAGGAGGTGAAGGTCTGATGGATATGATTTGGCAGGCTACTCTGGATGGGTATGTGAAACTGCTCTATGACAATGATCCCCAGGGACCTTTGCTGGAAAGCATCCGTGATTTCGAAAAACGATTCTGTCAGGTTGCAGAGGAAAACCGCGGCAATCCGGATGTGGCAGGGGTGCTGAGCCGTGCAGGGCTTCAGGATGAATATAACCGGCTGTACATGGCGTCGATCAACAGAAACAATGACTACAGTGCCGTTTCAGCGGAGGATCAGCCGCAGGTATTCGATTATCAGAAAGAACAGCGACTGCCTACCGTTCATGAGTTTTTAAACAGCTACAGGCTGGTGTATGAGGAAATAAGACCTAATGCCAGAGAAGCGACAAGCAGAGCTTATGAAAAACTGTTTGAAGTGGAGAAGCGAACGGATGATCTGATCGAAGCACAGATGATCATAGAGCGGGAGAAACTGATCCTGAATACGGTGATCGCAGATTACAAGGAACTGGCTGAGGATTTTCTCAAGGCAGCCGATCCGAATTACGAGATCACATCTTCCGTTGTAAAGCTGTCGGCAGGGACTTATGCTTCAGCAAGCAGTCTGGATGAGATCACTTATATGGGTGAGATCGCCCGAGGGAAAGCTGATGATCTGGCGGTACAGAATCTTGTAAAAATAGAGCTGATGGTGCAGTTCATGTCGCTGATCTACGCCTGGGAGCATACGAAGCGAAAGGTCCGGGAAGGAGGTCCCCGCATCGGGGAATATGCACAGGCCATGGTAGTGACTCGTGAGAAAACACGATCCTGTTACAGGTTTATGAGCCGTGATATGGGAATCGACTTCGATAAAATGGAAAGTACGCCATTTTATCGTATCATGCTTTTGAACCCGAAAGGGCTTGATGAACTGTGGCGTATCAAAAAGGTGATGCATCCGGATAATATCAAGGCGTCCAGGTACGTTTTATTTGAAGAGATCCTGCCGGACCGGAGCCTGGAGGATATCCTGCTCTCGCCGCAGAAGGAGCCGTATTACGAACCGGTCGATACGATCCACGATGATCCGGGGCTGGATGATGAGTACCTGGCTATTGCTGCAGAGCTCAACAAGGATATCCCATATTTTCGCAGAAACAGGACCGATGCCGAGCTTCGCGAGCAGCGAAAGGCTGCAAAGAATGGCTTTTCGTCAGAAAAGCTTTTGCAGAACATGAAGCAGCTGAATCAAAAGCTTTCTCAAGGAGCAGGTGGAGCGGCTGCAGGGGCTGCAGGGGCGGCCGGAGGTTTTACGGGTGGTCTTAGAAATATGAGTCCGGATATGAAAAAGACACTTGGAAAGAGTGCTGCAAAAGGCGCAGCGGCTACGGCTGCAAAAGAAGTGGGGCGCGGTCTTTTGCGTGGGCTTTTCCGAAAATAAAAGTCTTTATCATAGTTCTGATGCGAAGGGGATGGTGATCATATGAATAAGAGATTTCTTGCTTTGCTGACCGCTTTGATTTTGTGCCTGGGACTTGTGGCATGCGGCAGCGGTGAAAAGAATGAAGCGGAGAAATCCACTAAGGAAACTGAGGTGACCGCCAGGAAGCAGTGGGATTTTACGGATAAGACGGGAATGATCCATGGAGATTTTGCAGATAAATCATTCTACAAAGGAATGGAGTACCAGGAAGACAGGACAACGTGTCTGGCGATCTGCGGCGATAGTTCAACGCCTGGTCAGGAGATCCGGATCGTCATTACGGTAAGGTGGGAGTCCGATCTTTCAGTGTCTGAAGAGCAGATGAAAAATGCGGCAAAATCTTATGAGCCAGCCAGGATGCTTACCGAAGAAACGCTTAAAAAATACGGTGCGGAAGGCTGCAGGATCTCATATCAGCTAGGCAATGATGATATGGGAAGCTGGTCATGGAATGATGTCCTGACAAAACAGCCACACGGTGCAGAATCTTCGGAAGGATGTATTGTCTGGATCGAGTCTCATTTTTATCCGGGAGATGAAGAGTTAGTGACATATCAGCTGGACCAGATCGGTTTCAACTGGGATGTATATCAATCGTTAAAGAAATAAGAGAACAAGAGGTGATGAAATGAAAAAGAAATTACTGATGATCGTTATGGCAATGGTTCTGTGCTTCGCACTGGCAGCCTGCGGAGGCGGCGGCGACAAGGAAAAGGACGACGGCATCGATCCGAATGCAACAGTTACCAAGGAGCAGTATGATAAGCTGGGTGACAGCAAGTGGTACGAGATGTCCCCAGAAGAAATGGAACAGTTCCTGGGCGTAAAATATGTGGAAGATGAAGAATCCACCAAGGACTGGGGCGATGGATACCTGGTAGTCGACTTCCCGGGACCGGATGATGATTCCCGTGTTCATGTGCTGTTTAAAGACAAAGAAGGAGACGGTAACATGACTGCGACCAGCATGAGCCCGACGGGTCAGCTGATAGGCGACTAATGAGAATAGAAAGCGGAGCTGTATAAATGATATGGCTCCGCTTTTTCGCTTTTTTAAAAGGAAAAGGAGAGACATATGAGAAGTAAATTCAGGATGTTGACCATTATGGTCACGACGATTGTAATGATATTTGTGTTTGCCGGATGCGGCAATTCTGCCAAATCTGTCAAGGGAGAAACTTTTGACGGTGGAAACATAGAAGTTTTCGTTCCAGAGGGCTGGAAAGCCTTTCACGGTGCAGATGTTTTCGGTGATTATGAGGAAGGGTATGATCCTAATACGGTAAGTATCGGCAAAGGCGCGGAAAGCGAGCTTGATTTGTTCAACAAGCCGATGGTGCATATTACGTATTCTGGAAAGGATAGAACTCTAAGTATGCCGTCTAAGGAACTGTACAAGGATGGAAAAGATATCGAGGATATCAAGACAAGCGATCATACCTGGAGAGGATACACTGCAACGAGCGTAGGATATCCGATCGCAGTGCTGTTTACAGAAGATGGTGATGAGCAGATCCAGGCGGCTGTCACACTGGAAAACGGTGATGAGAAAATAAGCCTGGAAGATTCGGATGTACTGGCGATCCTGGAAGGGATCAAGGTGAAAAAATAGAACGGGGGATACACTGTAGAGCCCCCGGACTCTTCGTTTTATTTCTTTAATTTCAGACCTTCCTGGAAGGCTTCACCGACGCGTTCGGTCACTTTATAGTAGCCGTGAGTGTAAGTATCGAAGGCGATGGCTTTGACCAGGGACATATCCAGCTGACCGTCTACCAGTACGCTATCGTCAGCTGTCACGTTTACGACTTTGCCGATGACGCCGCAGCTGCGGGAGCCTGAGGTGATCACCGCTTCCAAGGAATTCTGCGACTGCGAGTTCTCCTGGTATTCTGCAAAGGACGGGGCTCACGGCGTCAGCATCGGCAAGACGCTTCCGGCCATCCCGGAGGAAGCATCCCACCAGTACCCAAGAGAGGATTTCACCGTGGAAAATGTCGCAAAGATCCCGTGCAGACAGGTGCTGGGGTCGTATATCGTGCGGTTTGAGAGATAGGAGAATGAATTAGGGAATTAGTGGATTTTGAAGAGACTCTGGGTGGGAGTCTCTGTAATACAGAATACCCCGTTTCCTTCTGCAAAGTCCCCGTCGGGGATTTTCTGGATGCGGGCGTTTCGGTGGTTCGGGAAAAATAACCTGATCTGGCGCGAGATGAT